>JBEKGG010000038.1:0-21997 GCA_050012915.1 Terriglobales bacterium
CGCCAGCAATCTCGATGAATTTTTCGAAGTGCGCGTAGCCGGCCTGGTGCAACAGATCGAAGATGGATACACGGAAGCCGGACCCGACGGACTTACTCTTCTGCAAGAACGTGATGTGGTCTCGCGTGAGACGCACGAGTTCGTCGACGACCAATACTTTTGCTGGAATGAGAAGTTGCGACCACTACTGGCGCAGAATGGCATTCGCGTACTTGGCCTGCATGAACTGGATGCCAAAGCGCGAGCCTTCATCGCCGAATATTGCGAACGTGAACTCGATTTGTTGTTGACTCCAGTGACGGTCGATCCCGCGCATCCTTTTCCGCGGGTGATTAATAAGGCCCTGTGCGTGGCATTTCTGCTGCGCCGCCGCCGCCGGTCGTCGATGACTTATACCGGGGTGATTACGGTGCCGCGCGCTTTACCGCGCCTGATTCGTTTGCCTTCGGAAGGCACTGACGATTTTATATTTCTCGCTGATCTGGTGGCCTACCATGCCTCGCGGATGTATCACGGCTACGACATTGTCTCCTCGGCGCCGTTTCGCGTTACCCGTAACAGCAATCTCTATCTGGCGGAAGAAGAGTCGCGCAACCTGCTTGAGTCGGTCCGGACCGAGCTGCATAATCGGCGTAAAGGTGACGCTGTCCGGCTGGAAATCGAATCCGAGGCTGATCCGGAAATCATCGAGCGTTTGCGCACCAATTTCGGTTTGGAATCGTGGCAGGTGTTTCCAGTTAACGGGCCGGTGAACCTTTCGCGGTTGTTCAATATTTATGAGCAGACGGAGCATCCCGAGCTAAAATTCAAACCTTTTCTTCCGCGCGAGCTTCGTCTAACGGCTAAGTCGCAAGATCTTTTTGAGGAGCTTCGCCGCCACGATGTGCTGCTTCACCATCCGTTCGATTCTTTCGACGCCGTTGTTTCATTTATCGAAGCGGCAGCGGAAGATCCGCGCGTGCTCTCCATGAAGCAGACGTTGTATCGGACCAGCGAACACTCGCTGATCGTTCCCGCGCTGATGTCGGCTGCAGCTAAGAAGGAAGTCACGGCAGTTGTGGAATTGAAGGCGCGATTTGACGAAGCCTCTAACATCCGCTGGGCGCGCGATCTGGAAGACGCCGGAGTGCAGGTGTTCCATGGGTTGGTAGGGTTGAAAACGCATTGCAAATTGTCGCTGCTGGTGCGGCACGACCCGGACGGCGTAATGCGTCGTTATGCCCACCTGGGTACGGGCAATTACAACGCCGGTACGGCTCGGATTTATACCGATGTGAGTGTGTTGACGGCCGACCCCGAAATTACCGGGGCGGTTCATGACGTCTTCAGCTTTCTGACCGCGTACGCGGAGCATCCCAATTACGGGCCGCTCATGGTTGCGCCGCTTGATCTCGCGGAGCACAGCTTGGCTCTGATCGCCCGCGAGGCAGAGCACGCGCGTCACGGGCGCCCGGCGCATATTATCGCGAAGATGAACGCCCTGCTGGACAAAAACATCATCACGGCTCTGTATAGAGCTTCGCAGGATGGAGTGAAGATCGATCTGATCGTGCGCGGCATGTGCGCCCTGCGTCCGGGAGTGCGCGGCGTAAGCGATCATATCCGAGTGCGAAGCGTTGTTGGCCGTTTCCTCGAACACAGCCGAATTTACTTTTTTGCGAACGGTGGCGAGGAGGAAGTGTATCTGTCTAGCGCCGACTGGATGCCGCGCAATCTTTATGAGCGTGTAGAAGTAATGTTTCCGGTGAAGGACGAGCTGTTGCGGGAACGTGTGCGCCAGGAGATTCTGGCGGCGTATTTAGCGGATAATTTGAAAGCCCGCTTTCTGCAGAAAGATGGTGGTTACGTTCGCGCCTGGCAGACCCAGGGCAAGAGAAAACCGCCGGCTGGAGCGGCGGCTTTCAGTGCTCAGGATTTCCTGATTGGCTTGGCGGAGGGCAGGCAAGCGCTGGATGCAATTCCGGCTGCGCCAAGTCCGAGCAGCCGAAGAACAACGGTTCGAAGGGAGCGATAACGCGGCATGATCGTCTACTTTCTGCGCCACGCGAACGCGGGCGAGCCGATGGCCAATCCCAAAAAGGATGAGAAACGTGCTCTCGACAAAGAGGGAATCGCGCAGTGCGGCCTCGTCGGGCGAGCGCTGGCTGCGTTGGATGTTCAGGTAGATCCGATAATTTCCAGTCCACTGAAGCGTGCCGCTCAAACCGCGTCGCTGGTTGGCAATGAACTTGGCTATGAGGGCAAGTTGCAATTTGAGGATGCGCTTCGACCAGGGGCTTCGTTCGCGGATTTTCGCAGATTGCTGGAGAAATATTCGAAGCAAGAAGCGATCATGGTCGTCGGCCACAACCCGAATCTAAGCGAGTTTCTGGGGCGCAGCATCAGTGAAACCGGATGCGAAGCCGGAACGGAGTTGAAAAAGGGCGCCGTGGCGAAAGCGGAAATGGGCCGCAACTCAGCGCTCCTGCATTGGTGCCTGACTCCGAAAATCCTGCGGACGCTTTACGCCGCCGCAGCGGAGAGTTCGCGACCGAAAACTTCGCGGAAATAACTTTGCTCCTTTTCTACCGCCCAGAGTTCCAGGTCAACGCTGCTTCTTTGCTTCGTGACTAGCGTCAACTTTACTTCACCCTCGTGCAGGCGAATGCGTGCGGTGCGGATTGCCGCGGTACGGCTAAGGTTCAGCGCACGAGCCAAGCGCAGAAGGAGTGAAGCCTTGAGCACGCACTCCTGGTCCTCAGGGGGAAGCGCTTTGATGGGAGCATCGCCGGTCGCCGGTCGCGATTTCCCCAGATAGCGCGCAATGGCTGCGATAATTCGCCTCTGCTCGGGGGTGTAACCCAGAATCTCGGAGTTGGAAATGATGTAGTAAGCATGCCGATGCCTGCCATTGCGGTTCACAAAATCTCCTACTTCATACAGCATGGCAGCCGCGGAAAGCCATTCCTCATATTCTGCCGGCAAACTGTGCACGGATTTTAGAGCGGCAAACAACTGCATGGCGGAGGCGCGGACGTGCAGGGCGTGATCCATGTCCACTCGATAGTGCGAAACTGCGGCCCGAAGCGAATCCCATCGTTCAGATTCAATCTGTTTTCCTGAGCGCGTAGTGTGATCGTACTCCGCAGCCATTTGCGCCAACAAACCATCGCGCAATCCGAGTGGTGAATAGCGGAATCCGGCGAGCTGACAGCGTTCCAGGAGTCCAAGATACGCCGCCGCTCCGGGCACAATGATTTCGGCGCGGCGCGGGCCGACACCGGATAGTTTCTTGCGTTCTTCCAGCGGCAGTCGTGCCAGCAGCTTGGCTATGCGTCGCAACTGCGTTTTCGACACCGAGGTTGCGCGCGAGCCTTTCGTTTTGTAGAGGCCGTGGCATACCGCGGCTAACGATTCCGCTGTTCCCGAAGTCGCAATCACGACCTTTGGGCGGGCGCGCTTTATGCGATCGGCGGTGCGCTCGATTTCGCGGGATATAAATCCGCGCAATTGGCGCATCTCGGATTTGCGCGGTGGATCGTGACGCAGAAACTCATTGGTCAGACGAACCGCGCCGAGCGGCAGGCTGACAGTATTTCGGATGTGGCCTTCGCTCGAAATGGTTAGCTCACAACTGCCTCCGCCCAGGTCCGCCATCAGCACCGGGGAAGAGTTCACCCGCAAAGTTGAAACCAAACCCAGATGGATGAGCCGCGCCTCTTCCAATCCCGAGATGATTTCGACGTCCCATCCGGTGGTCGAATGTACCCATTCGAGAAATGCTCTGGCGTTGCGCGCATCGCGCAGCGCGCTGGTGGCAACGACTCTGACGGAGTCCGCGCCAGCGTTTTGTACCGCGCGATGAAAGCGCCGCAGCACCTTGACCGTGGTGGCGATCGCCTCCGGTGACAGAAAACTACTCCGAAATACGGATTCGCCCAGGCGGGTTACTTCCCGATCTTCATGAATGTTGGTAAGACGGTGTCTGGCAAGGCGGGCAATTTTCAGACGAACAGAGTTCGATCCGATATCAATAGCGGCAAGAGTCGGCATGGCGGAAAGGCAACAGTGTACCGTCGAAGAGGGATGTGCGTGGAGAAAATATCAAACGCTGGGCTCGCGAAAGGGGCGCCTTGCTAGCGACTCGTCTTGAACGGATTGAATATTTGCAGACCGAGGGAGGCGAAATCCCTTTCATTCCGCGTTGCCAGGATCAGGTCGTGAATTCGCGCAGTTGCCGCAATCATTACGTCCTCGAGCAAATCGTCCGGCTTTCCGTGCATAAGGCGAGCCCATTCGCGGAAGCACAAAGCGTCCATTGGTAAAACTTGATAAGAAAGTTCCAAGAGGTCGATCCACGACTGGATCTGCGATGCTTTTTGTGGGTCCTGCCTGCGAGTCCGCTCCACGCCGGTCTGTAATTCTCCGATGGTCACGGCGGAGAGATATATCTGGCTCTCTTGCAGGCCCGACAGCCAGCCGAATACGGCCCCCTGAGGTTTCGGCTTCCGTAGTTCAGAGACCACGTTGGTGTCGAGCAAATAACGGTTCATCGGAATTCGACGGTTGGACGCCGGTGAAATCTGCGGCGGCCGGAAATCAGGTTCTCAAAACGCGGCCCAGGACCGATCAGCAACTCTTTGAGACTGGGACGGGCTGAGTCTTGCAAACGCCGCCATTCGTGGATCGGTACCAGAACGGCCGTCTCAATACCGCGGCGGGTCACGACCTGGGGGCCGTTTTTGATCGTGGCATCCAGCAACTCGCTGAAACGAGCCTTCGCATCCTGCACCTGCCAAGAAGCCACGAGTCACCTCCTTCAACGATTTTATAACTAGTCAGATGACTAGTCAATTGGCAAGGACTCTGCCTGTTCCTTTCCCTGGCTGGTTTGGTTGGATATCACGCAACCGCGGCGCTGGCTGCGACGGATTCTGCGGAAGGTTTGCGGCTTGGGACTGCGGCGCGCATTGGTTCAGAGCGCTTGTTGGAAAACGCTGCTCGGGTTTCGGCGACGGCATCTAAGCTTTGACGAAACTTCGCCTGGGTCACATTGCGCAGCATTGCCACCAACGCCGAGTCCCGAACGCCGCCGAAGAGCGCTTCCGCTTTCTGAGTTAGCTTCAGCCAATCGTGCCAGTCGCCGATGACGTCCTGCATGTGCTTGAGTCGGTCAACAATGCGTTTGGCCTCCGCGTCAGGGTTAGCCAGCTCAGCGATATAACGAGCCCGCTTTCCGATAATTCGGTACTGGTGAAGCGTCTTTTCCGTAAGCGTGACATGCTCTCGTCCGAGCTTGGCAAGTTTGTTCAGAGTCAAAGCCAACGGGTCCGTATCCTTGGGAATGTCAATCTCGCTGACCGCACGCTTCAGGCGTTTCTTTACTTCATCCGCAGTCTTGCGATTGAAAGCTTTGGCAAGCTTCTGTTCGTGTTTAGAGCGCTCTTGCGCAAGATTGCTCACAAACTCAGATTTATGGCCATTGCCTTCGGGAACTTTCAAGCTGCGCAAAGAGGCGATTTCAACATCCAAGTCACGCACTCGCCCGGCCTTCTTGCGCAATCGCGACAAAAGCTTGAGCAGCTTTTTGTCATTGCGGTTTAGCCGCGGGACTACTTCGCTGAGCACTGCCTCGACGCGTCGGCTGTTGGTGCGAAACTTGTGTACGCTCTCCGGTGCCGGATTCTTCGCAAGCCTTGTCAGCTCGCGAGACAATCTTTGAAAAACTAGCCGGCTGGTTTTTAAGTCAATAGGCATATCCAACTCACGGGCAGCGAGAGAACGAAAACTACAAGGGAATTCGACAAAATGCAATCGAGGAACTTCGAGGGATTCGTTCCCCTGGAAACGCGACCAACCTAAGCGCACCCCACGACAGCAATTGGGTATTTTAACACTGCTGTAACAAGATTCTGGTAGCCTGCCTGTAGATGGCCAACCGTGCTCTAGGAGCGCCACGTTTGACAGGACCGCAACCCGTTGCAAAGCCAGAGGTTGCAGCGAGTTCTGGCGTGCCAGCCAAGCCTCTCCTCGACGCCGGAAACAGCCGCATTGCCGACAGTATCTTTCACTTTGCGATGCTAGCCTGCGGCCTCTGTGTGCTTGCCCTGGTTGCAGTGATTCTCTACGAACTCCTCAAAGGGTCAAGGCTGTCGTGGCACGCATTCGGACTGAAGTTCTTTTTCCAAAGTGAATGGGATCCAGTGAACGAGCAGTTCGGCGCACTGCCGTTCGTCTATGGGACCTTAGTGTCTTCGCTGCTGGCGCTTCTCATCGCCGTCCCGCTCGCGATTGGCGTGGCCGTTTTCATCACCGAAATGTGTCCGCGTTGGCTCAAGGGGCCGCTGGCATTTACCACGGAACTTCTCGCGGCAATTCCCAGCGTGATCTATGGACTGTGGGCAATTTTTGTGTTGGTGCCGCTTCTGCGCCAATATGGAGAGCCCTTCTGCGCACGCTATTTCGGCTGGACGGGATTGTTCGAAGGGCCGCCCTACGGCATCGGAATGCTCGCGGCCGGAATTATTTTGGCCATCATGGTGGTGCCGATTGTTTCCTCGATCACGCGCGAGGTGATGACGGCCGTTCCTCAGCAGCAACGAGAAGCTGTGCTTGCTCTGGGAGCAACGCGTTGGGAGATGATTCGAACCGGCGTTCTGCGAAATGCGAGGGCCGGAATTCTGGGCGGTGTGATCCTCGGCTTGGGTCGTGCCCTTGGCGAAACCATGGCGGTCACTATGGTTATCGGGAATCGCCCGGAGATTGCAAAGTCGCTGTTGGCTCCCGGATACACCATGGCCAGCGTGATCGCCAACGAGTTCAGCGAAGCCACGGGCGATACCTATCTGAGCGCCCTGATTGAGATTGGATTGGCTCTTTTTATCGTCACGATTATCGTAAACATTGTCGCGCAATTTCTGGTTTGGACAGTTACGCGCGGCACTCCGGCCAGAAGCAATGCCTGAAATTGTCGCCACCTCCGACTTCGCGGCCGAACCCCTCAGTTTCTGGCGGCGTGGCATGAATGCGCTGGCGACCCTTGCTGCTGCTGCCTCCGTGGTCGTGGTCCTGCTGCCCCTCGGCGCTGTTTTCGGATACTTGGTTTACAAAGGCATCGGCTCCATCAATTGGGCATTTCTCACGCAAACGCCCAAGCCGGTGGGAGAAGCCGGCGGCGGGATGGCGAATGCGATCGCTGGTTCGGCGTTCATTTTGCTGATCGCCAGTGTTATCGGGGTTCCCGTTGGGATCGGCGCGGGAATCTACCTGGCGGAGTACGGACGCAACCAGCTGGGAAATATAATCCGCTTCACAGCGGATGTGTTGAACGGTGTTCCCTCCATTGTGATTGGCATCGTGGCCTACGGGATTGTGGTTCTCTCGCAGGGACATTTCTCCGCCTTGGCCGGTGGAGTTGCGCTGGCCATCATGATGATTCCGACCATAACTCGCACCACAGAAGAGATGCTTTTATTAGTGCCTAACGCGGTGCGGGAAGCGGCTTACGGTTTGGGCGTTTCGCGCTGGCGGACCACGCTATCGATTACTTTGCGGACGGCGACATCGGGTGTGATCACCGGTGTTATGCTGGCCTTTGCGCGCGTAGCGGGTGAGACAGCTCCGCTTTTGTTCACAGCCTTCGGCAACCAATATTGGAATTGGAAAATCAATCAGCCGACGGCCGCACTGTCGTTGCAGATTTTCACTTATGCAATTTCGCCGTTCGATGAATGGCATCGCCAGGCTTGGGCAGGGGCGTTGATCTTGATCGTGCTCATCGTATTCGCAGTCAGCGCGGTGCGCATCGTAGCTGGCCGTGGAATGCTCAAGGGAGCGAACTGAGGCATGGGAGTCGGGATCCAAGTAAACAAGCTGAACGCATGGTTCGGCAAGACACAAGCGCTCTATGACATCACCATGGAAGCGCCCGCCAACCACGCCACGGCCGTGATCGGACCTTCCGGCTGTGGCAAGTCTACGTTCGTGCGCTGTCTGAATCGAATGCACGAGACTGTACCCGAGGCTCGCGCGACCGGCAGAGTTCAAATCGGTGAATTGGACGTATACAACGGGACTTCGGCAGTACAAATTCGGCGTCGTATCGGAATGGTGTTTCAAAAGCCGAACCCGTTTCCGACGATGTCGATTTATGACAATGTGGCTGCCGGCCTCAAGCTCAACGGTTTTCACGACCACAAGCGTCTGGATGAGATTGTCGAGCGCTCGCTGAAACTTTCGGCTCTGTGGGACGAGGTGAAAGATTCTCTTCGCAAGAAGTCCGGCGCCAGTTTGTCTGGCGGACAACAGCAGCGGCTATGTATCGCCCGCGCTTTGGCGGTTGAACCGCAGGTCCTGCTCATGGACGAGCCCTGCTCAGCTTTGGATCCGATTTCTACCGGCAAAATTGAAGAGTTGATCTTTCAACTTAAGGAAAAGTTTACAATCGTAATTGTTACGCACAATATGCAGCAGGCATCGCGCGTGGCCGAGTTTACTGGGTTCTTCCTGTTGGGCAAGTTGATCGAACTCGACAAGACGGAAAAGATTTTCACGACTCCGTCCGATAAACGAACAGAAGATTACATTACAGGCAGGTTTGGATAATGCGCACTCGCTTTCAGCAAGGATTGGACGATCTTCGAAGCCGTTTGCTTCGCATGGGCGGCCTGGCCGAACAGGCCGTGGATCGCGCCTGCCAAGCTTATATTGACCGCGACCTGGCGCGTTGCCACATGGTGCTCGAAGGCGAATTCCAGATCAACGTAGCCGAGCGCGAAATCGACGAACTTGCATTCGATTTGCTCGCGCTGCAGCAACCGATCGCCGTCGACCTTCGTTTCATTCTTGCTGTCACCAAGATCAATTCCGACCTGGAGCGCGTCGGCGACCAGGCGGTCAACATCGCTGAGCGAGCAATGGATCTGGTTGAACTTCCCAAGGTTGATCTCCCAGTTGACATTCCGCGCATGGCTGCCGCAGTTTCTGCCATGGTGAGGCGTGCGCTGGAGTCGTTTATCGAAGGCAAAGCTGAGCTGGCTCAGGCTGTCCTCGAAATGGACAACGTTGTCGATCGTATGAAAGACGAAGCTTTCATTACGCTGGTCAAGACCATGAACGAGCGGCCCGAGGTAACCCGGCAGGCATTGGACGCGCTGCTGGTGGCGCGCAATCTGGAGCGCGTCGCGGATCACGCCACCAATATCGCCGAAGACGTGATTTTCTGGGTGCGGGGCGCGGACGTCCGTCACAACGTTGGACCAGAAACCACGGTGCATCAGGCCAGCACTGATACTCATTAGATTTTTGCTCGAGCATGATGTTTCGGTATCGGAGACCGGTCAGCTTATCTGACCGGTTTTGCTTTTCCGGTGATACGCTAAAACATCTTCCACAAGGAGGCAGGGCTTGCGCAGAATTCCCCGGTTTCTCGCTTTGCTTTTTCTAACTGCCGCACTCGTTTTGCTGGCCGCACAAAATCAAAAAGAGCCGCGGCAGATCCAGCTTCCCACCAGCAAGTCCTTGACGCTGCCCTCACCAGGCGCGCTGGGTTCGCTGAACGGGTTCGCCGCCGCAATGGCTGTGAGCCCAAACGGCCGTTACGCTGCGATTCTGAACGACGGCTACGGCACGCAGAAAAATCAGGCGCACCAGTCCATCGCGATACTCGATCTGAACACAAACCAGCTCACCGATTTCACGGAAGATCGCCTGCCCGAAGATGCGCATCAGAGTTATTTCATTGGCTTAGGATTCAGTTCTGACGGCAATCATCTTTATGCATCCATTGGTTCCATTACTGATCCTACCGGCGAGAAGCCGGGTGACACGGGAAATGGGATCGCGGTTTATCACTTTCAAGACGGCAAGATCAGTTGGGATCGTTTTATAAAGATTCCGCCGCAGAGAATTGCTGCGGGTAAGAAAGTAGCGCAGGGCGTTCGAAAAACCGACAAAGGAACTGTTCTGCCTTATCCGGCTGGCCTTGCGATAATTTCCAGCGCGAAAGCGCCCGATAAGCTGCTCGTCGCGAACAATCTTTCCGATAACGCTGTTCTCATCGACTCAGCAAGCGGCCGCGTCGTCAGAGAATTTGACCTGAGCACGCATGCGCTGATTCCGTCTTCGTTTCCTTACGCAGTTGTGGCATCGCGGGACGGCCGCCGCGCGTGGTGCAGTTTGTGGAACGCGTCACGCGTGGCTGAACTTGACTTGGAAAAGGGAACGGTCGCTCGTTGGATCCCACTGCTTGAACCGAAAGATCCAATCGCGCCGGGCTCGCATCCGACGGCCATGGTGCTGAGCCCCGACGAGAAACTGCTCTACGTGGCGCTGTCGAACGCGGACCGGGTTGAGGTCGTTTCAACTCAGAGCGGCGCGCGAGTCGGTATTTTGGACACCGATTTTCCGGAGCAACAATTTGCAGGAACGTTTCCAGTGGCTTTGGCCGTATCCCATGATGGCGATCGTCTATTCGTGGCGGACGCCTCGCTCAACGCGGTCGCGGTCTTCGATGCGTCACAAATAGGTCGCAGGCCATTACTTACTTTGCCGTTGGACCGGGCCCTCGGTTTCATCCCCACTGAATGGTATCCGAGCGCCATGGCAACGGTCGGCGACGATCTGTTGATTGCGACGTCAAAAGGACAGGGAACTGGTCCCGACAGCGGTCCCGACAATCTACAAAGCGAGAGCAGACATCGCGAGCACCCTTACATCGCAACTCTGCTCTACGGCTCGATTGCCCGGCTCAAAATCCAGGACATCGAGAAACAACTTCCGGAACTTACGCGCCAGGCGGAAGCAAGCAATCTTCTGCATTCGAGCCCAGGCCAAATCCGATTCGCGCAGAACGCCAACCCAATTCACCACGTGATCTACATCATCAAAGAGAACCGCACTTATGATCAGGTGCTCGGGGATTTGAAAGTGGGCGACGGCGATCCGTCGTTGACGATGTATGGAAGCGACGTGACACCTAACCTGCACAAGCTCGCGCTGCAATTCGGCGTGTTGGATAATTTCTACGACAGTGGCGAAGTTTCGGGCGACGGACACAATTGGTCGACTGCCGCCATCACTAGCGATTACAACGAGCAGACCTGGCAGATTGCCTACCGAAGCAGAGAACGCACTTATGATTTTCAAGGCAGTGTGGCTGATGAAATCCCGCTCGATGAAAATGAGCCAGACGTGAACGAGCCGGGCACAGGCTACATTTGGGACAACGTGGCCGCTCACGGCTTGACTTATCGCGACTACGGAGAGTTCATCTACGGTGAGTGGTGCAAAGCCACCGAAAGCAAGGCGACGGTTCACGAAGGTACGCCGGCACCGAATTCATCGTGTCCGAAGGACGCGGTAAATAAAGGCGACGCGCTGCCGCCGAATGTTGGTCAGCCGCATGCTTCTTCCAGTCCATGGCCGTGGGCCGTTCCACTGCTGAAAGGCGCGAAGGCCACCAAAGCCGTGCTGCGCGGGCACTTTGATCCTTTATTTCCCGACTTTAACACGGAGTATCCCGATCAGTTGCGGGCTGATGAATTCCTGAACGAGTTTGACGGATTCGTTCGCGCTCGCAAGGAAGGTAACGGAACCCAACTTCCTGCATTCGTTCTTCTTTATTTGCCCGACGATCACACTCACGGCACCACACCGGGAAAGCCGAGACCAGCCGCGAGCGTTGCCGATAACGATCTCGCAGTCGGTCGGGTGGTGGAAGCGGTCTCGCACAGCGCTTACTGGAACGACACGGCTGTCTTTATTCTCGAGGACGACGCGCAGAACGGCGCTGATCATGTGGATGCCCACCGGTCCATCGCCTTCGAGATCAGCAAATACTCGCCCGGTTACGCAGAGCATCCTTTCGTCGACCACCATTTCTACACCACGGTGAACCTGATCCACACGATCGAGACATTGTTGGGCTTGCCGCCGATGAATCAGAATGACGGATATGCGCCATTGATGGGCCCACTGTTTTCAGGCACGGGCAATCAGGCGGCATTCACGGCCGATTGGAGCAATCGCGATAACGGTTTGATCTATCAAACTAATCCGGAGAAGGGGCAGGGCGCGAAGGAATCTGCCAGGATGGATTTTTCTCATCCCGACGCGGCAAATCCGGATGTACTCAATGCAATCCTCTGGCGGGATCGCAAGGGAGATCAGCCGGTGCCGGCAGCACAGCACAAGGTGTTTCGCGATCAACCCAAGCCGGATGACGACTGAGTTAAACACCAAGGACCGAGGTCGTCCGCCTCACGCGTTCGATTCAGGGCTCAACGTTGGGCGGCTGCTCCGGCGTCGACGTCGGCAAATGAAAACGCCATCGAGACATTGGGATATTCTTTGCCCGCAACTTCCACATACGGATACACAAAATAGTTTAGCGGCTTCCCATCCTGCTTCGGGCTTAACTCCAAATCGCGTCCCATGGTAAATTCCACACGATTGTCGTCGTGCGCGCCAAAGAAATAATCTTTTTTCTCCGGGTGCTTCCAGGCTTCCGAGATATCTACCGGAATCCATCCATGCTGCGGTTCGAAAAACTCTGCCCAGCAGTGGTATCCCGCAATTTCGGCTGAGTGTTTGTCAGGCGGAAGTGGAAACCCTATTTCAAACCGCGCCGGAATACCCTGCGACCGCGCCATAGCGATGAACAGGGAATGAAAGTCGGTACAGTTGCCCTTTTTGGCGTCACAAGCGTAAAGCACGTCGCCGCGTCCCCAGCCTGTGCCCGTCTTGTCGTAATGCATGTTGGCAAACACGTAATCGTAGATGGCGCGCGCTTTATCGAGAGGCGTGCTCTTGCCCTCTGTGGCCTTGACGGCGAGCTCCGCGGGCAATCCGGTAGTGGGCACGAGTGCATCCGGCGCGAGGAATTCTTTTCTCTCCCGGTCGCTGAGTTTCACTGCCTCAAGATGCGGAGAATAAATTCCGAACGTCAGCCGTTCGCGCCGGACAACGTCATAAACCACTTCGAAATGCAGCTCCGGCTGTTTGGCCTTCGAAGCGTCGGCGTAATACATTTCGTTGCCATACTTCGACTCATGCGTTTTCTTCAGGGGCAGGTCGCCAGTTGCAGAGACCACTTTGATTGTCTGGAATGCATCCGAGTGCGCCTGCGGAATCCAAATTCGCACCTTCTCGCCAGAGGGCACATCTTTAACGGTGAAGGCATAGTGGAACGTGAAATGCCTGGTATCTTGTGCTGACGCAATCCCGGTAAATGTGAGCAACACAAACAGCAAAAGCCCCGGCTTCGTGAGCATGAGCAGCTTCCTTTCGTAGTCCTTAAACCATCAAACTGAAACGACACACGGGCGTTTGGAGGTTGGACCGTCAAGTGAAACCGCGTCGTGGCACTGGCATCCGAGGAGTTCCTTTAGTCGGGAGGCAGAGTCATATTCTAAACGAGAACCGGAAGTTTAGTTGCGCGCACCGGTGACAAAAATTCACTGCTCCTACGTTAGAATCTTGGCGTGCCCGCTGCCATCGAATGCCGCGACTTGCGCAAGACCTACGACGGAAAAGTCGAAGCCGTCCGCGGCCTCAGCCTTCAAATTGAGGGCGGAGAGTGCTTCGGCCTCTTGGGGCCGAATGGGGCAGGGAAGACTACGACGATCGAAATCCTCGAAGGTCTGCTTGAGCCCACCTCCGGCGAGGTCACGATTCTTGGACGCAGTTGGCAGAAAAATCAACGCGAAGTGCGCGAGTGGCTGGGCATTTCGTTGCAGGAGACTCGGCTGTCAGAGAAATTGACCGTTCGCGAGACCATCGAACTGTTCGCCAGTTTCTATCGCGAGCCCCGTTCCGCGGACGAGGTGCTCGACGATTTGCAACTTGGCGAGAAGGCGGATGCGTTCGTCGGCAAACTTTCCGGTGGACAACGCCAGCGTTTGGCGGTCGCTACGGCGCTGGTGGGGAATCCCAGAATTCTTTTTCTCGATGAACCTACGACCGGGCTCGATCCGCAGAGCCGCCGCCAACTCTGGGATATTATTCGTAACTTCCAGCGAAGTGGCGGGACGATTTTATTAACCACGCACTACATGGATGAAGCGGAGCGCCTTTGCGATCGGCTGGCGATCGTCGATCACGGCCAGATTATTGCCGAAGGTACGCCTTCGCAGTTGATCGAGCAGCTCGGCGGGCATCACGTTGTGGAATTCGAGGCCAGCGGCAACTCCGCCGATGGTGCGGCTCTCGAATCGTGGCGAGCGCTGCCCGGCGTGGAATCAGTTCGCCATGACGATGGTCTAGTCAGCCTCACGGTGCGTGAGCCGCATCTGACCATTCCCGCATTGCTTGGCGCGGTCGAAAAACATGGGTCGCAATTGCTGCACCTCACTACGAGGCAGGCCAGCCTCGAGGACGTATTCGTCAACCTGACCGGCCGGCACTTGAGGGAGCAGTGAAACTCAAATCATGAGCCCAGCTCAAGAAATTCCGGTAACGCCGACTCGGTCTCCCGTGCCGCGCAATGGCCGCTGGTCGGCTTTTACGCACCTCGTAATCGTGCGAATGAAGGAACTCAAGCGCGAGCCCGAAGTTGTCTTCTGGGTGTTCGGATTTCCGCTGCTGCTGGCATTGGGACTTGGAATTGCTTTTCGCAACAAGCCCGCTGATGTGACCTTCGTTGCCATTGTTCAGGGTTCTGGAGCGCAAGATGCCTTGTCTCTGCTCGAGCACTCGGCGCAGAAATCTTCCATCCATGCCGAGTTACTCGACAAGGCTGCTGCCCTCAAAGGATTTCGCCTTGGCAAGTACGATCTGGTTGTCGAATCGGATGGGAAGGGCGGCTTTCAGTATCTCTACGATCCTGCGCGTCCCGAAAGTGTACTCTCACGGGCTGAGGTCGACGACGCTCTGCAAGTCGCAGCCGGTCGCAAGAACCCGCTGCCTACATTTTCTGTCATTTCCAATGAGCCCGGTTCGCGTTACATCGACTTTCTCATTCCCGGATTGATTGGGATGAACCTGATGAACTCCGGCATGTGGAGCATTGGATTCGCCTTAGTGGATATGCGCCAGCGCAAGCTGCTCAAGCGTTTCGTTGCGACTCCTATGCGAAAAAGTGATTTCCTGCTCGCCCTGGCTGGTGGCCGGTTAGTGCTGATGATTGTAGAAGTCGGATTGCTGCTTGGCTTTGGCGCGCTCGTTTTTCATATACGCGTCGTCGGGTCGTTGCTCTCGATTCTCTTGCTTAGCGCAATTGGGGCTGTGGGATTCGCCGGATTGGGCCTGCTCACGGCCAGCCGCGCACAAAAGATTGAAAGCGTCAGCGGCCTGATCAATTTAATTATGATGCCGATGTGGATTTTTTCCGGTGTCTTCTTTTCCTACGAGCGCTTTCCGGCAGCCATCCACCCATTCATTAAGGCCCTGCCTCTGACCGCGCTTAACGATGCCCTGCGAGCCATTATTCTGGAAGGCGCTCCACTTGCGACCCAGGCCGGACGGCTGATTGTTCTGCTGCTTTGGGGAGGAATTTCCTTCGTACTTGCCTTGCGCTTGTTCCGCTGGACTTAGTGAAATTCTGATTTTGTGCGGTTTGATCCTCTGTGGTCACACACAGGCAGCAGGATTGCCGGAGTCCTATGCGGCCTTTGCAGCCACGAATCTCAACGACGCCGAATTCATGCAATATCGCAAATGCGTCGGCGCTGGACCATCATCGAATACATGGCCAAGGTGCGCATCGCATTCGGTGCACGATACAGCCGTTCTCGCCATGCCCAGGCTGATGTCTCTCGAACTGCTGACGTTCTCCGGCGCAATCGGTTGCCAGAAACTGGGCCAACCCGTTCCAGAATCAAATTTCGTATCTGAGTTGAACAATGCATTGTCGCAGCAAATACAGCGGTAAAGACCTTTGTCGTGCAGGTTCCAGTATTTTCCAGAGTAGGCAAACTCGGTATCGGCGTGGCGCGTGATATCAAAAGCATTTGGAGTGAGCAGCTTTCGCCATTCACCTTCGCTCTTAATGACCTTGGGGGCCTGAACCGTTTTCAGCCGCTCACCCGCATCCGAGAAAAGAACAATCGTAACTTCCTTTGGCGTCTCTTTCGACGAGGCCGCTGCCGCAAGCCGCGGTTTCCGCAAAGAGCATAATGCTAATCCCGCGAGCGCGGAGGCCGAACTCACGAGGAAAGCCCGCCGCTTCAACTTACCCGATCCTTCATTGTTTTCCATTTCAGACTCGAACATGCGCGGGCTCCCTTTCGCAAATTTTACTTGCCGGTATAAAGCTGGGGAAATTCTCGACGAAGACGATCGACCTTCGGAGCGTCATTGTAGACAATGTACGGATTGTCTGGATGGTTTGCGGCGTAATTCTGATGATAAGCCTCGGCCGGATAGAAGGCCTTCAGGGGAATTAACTGCGTCACGATTGGACCTGAGAACACATGCGCCTTATCAAGTTGCGCAATATACGCCTCGGCAATCTTTTTTTGCTCTTCGTTGCCGTAGAAAATAACCGAACGGTACTGTGTGCCTGAGTCCGGGCCCTGGCGGTTTAACTCAGTTGGATCATGAGCCACCGAGAAAAAAACCCGCAGCAGTTGGCCATAGGTGATCTGCGAAGGATCGTAAGTAATCTTCACGGATTCTGCGTGGCCGGTGTCGCCCGTGCTTACCGTCTCGTATTCCGCAGTATTCGGCGCGCCTCCGGAGTATCCGGAAGTCGCGTTGATCACGCCTTTGACGTGTTGGAAAACCGCCTGAATCCCCCAGAAACAACCGCCCGCGATCACTGCCGTCTGTTCTCCTTTGGGCGTGGAAATCGCCATATCCACAGCGGGATTCGGGACTGCGACGATCGGTTTGTCCCCAGCATTACAGGCGATTGCGCCGGCAACCGTCAGCATTAAAACCACCGCAGACATGCGTGAAAAGCTAGTCATAACAAACTCCTCCAGACCGTCCTTGCTCATTATTCGGGCCCAACCTCTTAGACTCGCGAAGCCAACGAAAGTTACAAACATGCGTACTAAGGGCAGTATGGCGGAACTTTTGCTCCGCTTGCGCATCCAAAAGCGAAGGTTGGTTTAAATACCGTGCCGATGAAAATTCTGATCGTTTCTACTATAGCTTTTCTTTCGCTTACAGCCACGATGTCAACATCGGCTGAATCGTCGCCAGATTCAGATATGCGAATTCCCGTGCTGGTCGAGTTGTTTACCTCGGAAGGATGTTCGAGTTGCCCCCCGGCGGATGCGCTGTTGCAGAAACTAGACCGGCAACCGATCGCCGGCGAGGAGATGATTGTTCTCAGTGAACATGTCGACTATTGGAACCACATTGGTTGGAAAGACCCATATTCGTCTCATTTCTTCAGCGAACGGCAAAGTGCGTATGCCAAACGTCTTGGGCTGAGCGATGTCTACACTCCGCAAATGATTGTCGACGGAAGCATTCAGTTTGTAGGCAGCGATGAGGAGTTGGCCGACAAGGCACTCGCGAAAGCGCTGTCCAAGCCGAAGATTGCGCTTCGCGTGTCGGCCGTGGCAATGGGCGCGCCGAATGTTTTACAGGCTCATCTGGAGACAGGCGAGCTACAGCAATCGTTCGGGTCGCGCGCGGCGGAAGTCTATGTTGCTGTCGCCCTCAGCCGCGCGGAATCGCACGTCTCTCATGGCGAAAATGCCGGGCGCACTCTGGCGCACACGGCGGTGGTCCGAAGCATCGTGAAGGTTGGAAGCCTTCGGCAAGGCCAAGCTTTCGCGCAGGATATTCAAGTCAGGCTTGATCCAGGCACTGATACCCGCAATCTGCGGCTAATCGCTTTCGTGCAGGAACCGGGCCAGGGGCGCGTGATTGGTGCAGCCATGCATACGGTCGACGCCGCTATGGCCGCACGGAATTAACCTTCGCGCTCTGAGCCAAACTGCTAGCCCCTATTTCTGCCGTAACTTTCCTGCCGCAAGCACATCTCATCGCCGGGATCGGACTGTGCGACCCAATTTCCAAACTCAAAGCTAGGAGAATGTTATGAAAAAGTTAATGTGCAGACTAATGACGATGTGTTTCTTGACGGTATCCCTGGCGGCATTTGCCCAATCCGGCGGCGACACCATGAAGCAGGACAACATGAAGCCCGACACTACCAAGCAGGATCAGATGAAAAAAGATGACATGGCGAAAGACAAGAAGGCGAGCAAGACGAAGAAGACCAAGACCGACAAGACCAAGTCGGATGATACGAAGAAAGACGATACCATGAAGCACGACGACAGCATGAAGCAGAACTAGGCCACCGCATCATAAGCATTAAGTTGGGGGACGGGCGTTTGGCCCGTCCCGCCGGGTCTCCATCAGTTCATTTTGTCGCGGGGGTCGAACTGGCAAACTCTCCGTCGTCATCATCCTCCTCAGCAAGGCCCGCACTATCGTTGAGATATTTCTTCATACATCGCGCGCAGGGAGTATAACCTTCCCGACGCGCCTCGCTCACCGTGATCGTTCGCAAATGTGTTTTGTCATGAAGCAATGAGCATGCGGCACTTGCATGAAAAAGTTTCCCGTCCTCCGCGACCACTACCATCATTTCCGGTGGAATGCCGGTACCGGGTTGGGCGTGTTCTGAACGGAGCTGGGGGTCGACGAACGCCGACGAATCTCCAATTTCGAAACTTCCCACAATCAGCAGTGCCGCTGCCACAGCGATCATCCAACCGAACGCCGTTCCTCGCTGGCGCGGCATATTCTCCTCGAGCCTTTTATGCAGACGCTGGCTGTATCCCTGAGGTGGTTCGAACATGCTGTCCTCCCCGTACAGGCCGATCACATTGCGAGTGCCCTCGAGCACCGCACTGCATCTCAGGCACCCGCGAAGGTGCTCATCCATGGCGGCGCGCAAGTCGGGGGCGACTTCGCCGTCGAGATAATTCGAAATCTCGTGCCACACCTGCTCGCAGGTCACTACCATGGTTTTGTCCCTTTTGCGAACGACAACCTGCTGCTCCAGGTGCCGCCGAGCCCCGGCGCCAGCAGATCGCGCAGCATCAGTCGCGCCCGTAGCAATCGGGTTTTGACCGATGCCGTAGAAACTCCGAGAGCTTTGGCCGTTTCTTCGATGCTCAAATGTTGCATGTCGCGCAGCACGAACACTTCCCGGTATTTCTGCCCCAGGGATGCAAGCGCCTCAGCCAACTTCTGCCGAACCTCGCTTCGTTCCAGGGTTTCCGATGGAATCTCGCGCCAATCGGCGAAATCGCGCGGCACGTAGTTGCCTTCGTCGTCCCGCTGATCCGCGATTGGCTGCATAATCTCGACGTGGTCTTTCCTTTTCCGCATGCGCGCTTCATTGACCGTGATCTGGATCAGCCAGGTGCTGAATCGCGCCTCTGCACGGAATTGCTGAATGTGTTTAAACGCTTTCAGGATCGCCTCCTGAGCCACATCTTCTGCGTCGGCTTCGTTCCTCAGAATCGCAAATGCCGTGGAATACACGCGCCGCTCGTAAGGTCGAATCAAATCGTAGAAAAGTTCGTGCTCGCCGTCCCGGATGCGCCGGATCAGCATTTCTTCGTTGAGCCTTTCAGCTCGATTCTCCAGTGAAATCGCCTCTTCCGGCATTACTCCCCACTGTAATACTGAAATCACGAGATCCGCGCGACGCCTACTTGGACAGGTATTCTGGATCCTTCTTCCATCCCGTCAACATCGAAACGAAGTTATTCCATCCGTGGAGGACAACCATTACGAGGTGCCCGAAGACGAAGGCAAGGATTGCCCACATGATTAAGAAATGCCACAGCCGCGCCCAATGGAAGCCGCCCATCATCCACCCCAGCCAGGAAAACTGCACCGGCTTCCACACGGCAAAACCGGTCAACACCGATAGCACGCCCAGCCCGATCGCCGATGTGTACGCGTGTTTTTGCAGCGGATTGTAGGCTTCTGTCACCGCTGGCTTGGGGCCGAAGAAAAAATAGTAGCGCACCATCGGCCAGACTCCGGGCAGGTCCCGCCGCACAAAAAGAACCTGCTTATAGTTGCCACTGAAAATCTGATAGCCGAGATAGAGCAGTCCCGTCCCAAGATAAATCCACATGAAGGTCAGATGCCATTGCAGCGCGCCCCCCAGCCAGCCGCCGATGGCAAACGACTTCGGCCAATTGATCAAATCTTTCTGTGGAATCTTGGCGCCGAAGCTGGGAAAGGCGCGGAAGATTTGGAGCCCGCTGCCGACCATGACAAACAGGGCCACAGCGTTCACCCAGTGGCACAGGCGAACGATAAACGGATGTTCGTATACGGCTTCGGTGATCTCCTGTGTCTTGGCGTTCTCGACGGCAATCACCTGGGTCGACATGTGCCCTCCGCGGCGCGGTTAAAGTCCGTAAAAATACGAATACCCTTGATCTTCCCAGTAGCCCACTCTTTGCAAAACATTAGTCACTTTCAGGTCAGTCAAATACTTGGCTTGCTTGTACCCGACTTTGGTCGGGATGGTCAGGCGCAAGGGCGCACCGTGCTCACGAGTCAATGGCTGGCCGTACATTTCGTAACACAACATGGTCTGCGGATGCAGAGCCGTCTCCATGTCCAGCGTCTCGTAATAATCGTCGGCGCACTCGACGTAAACGAAACGGGCCGTCGTATCGGCGCCAACCATCTTCAAGAAATCGGAGAGATGCACGCCGCCAAAGTTGCCGATTACGTCCCAACCTTCCACGCAAACATGGCGAGTGTTCTGGTTAAACTTGGGCAGAGTTTGAATTTGGGCGAGTGTGTAGTCGCCAGGTTTTTGCACCGTGCCGGCGACGGTGAGATTCCATTTGTCGAAATCAACTCCGGGATCCGCCACGTCATAACCGTTAATCGGGAATTTCGCGAATGGAGTGAGTTCCGAATCTGCAAAAGTGGTGGCCAGGTGACCAGTTCGAAACATCTTGGCCGAGACCCAGTCGCTGAAGCCGAGTCCGGCCTTTAGAAGCGGTTTCTGCAAAGCCGGAATCGCAAACGCACCCAGCGCGAGGAGCGGCGTCAGCTTCAACAGTTCGCGCCGGCTGATGCCCTTGAATTGTTTGTCGGTTATTTGCGATTTCATGAGTGCTCCTCAGTCCCGGCTCGACGGAGATGGGATTCGCCGGCCATCAAAAAGTTGCAGGCGATGGGGCAATCAAAACCCGCTGCCGGTGCGGTTTGGGCCACAATCCAATCGCGGACGCAATCTCGCTAGCGAACATTTCTTGCAAATGAGTTCCCGAGGGATGATAATTTGTATCACCTTCGAAAGGCGCAACAGAAGGATTGTACGGTAAGTTCACAGGCTGCGTTTTAAATGCCACGCAGGAGACTCGGTCTTTGCGCCTTGTTCGTGAGCGGGAGTAGTTCAGCGGTAGAACGCCAGCTTCCCAAGCTGGATGCCACGGGTTCGATCCCCGTCTCCCGCTCCATCTTCCTAAGCATTTAGTGAGAAGGTCATCAACTCCGTGTGCGAAGTCGTGTGATTCTCGAACTAGCTCGGGCTGGATTTCTAGGTTCCGGGGGGATACTCGGGCCAAGGTCGCAAATCCTTAGGGGCTATAATTTGTTCTGTGTTTTCTGGCCCCACATCGATCGAGGAATTCTCCAAAGTTGCCCCTTACCTAACGAATCCGCTGGTTCTGGTTGGCTTTGTGCTTTGGCTCGTTTTTGAAATCTACAAAGTGCTAATCAAATCGGGGATTCTGACTCCTGTGAGCAAAGCTACATCGGGCAAGATTGTGCGCCTTATCCTAAATCAAGGATTCATCATCATCGTGGCCTTGCTGTTTATTCTTTCCGGCCTTGGCCAAGCAACATGGAAGTCTCGCCAGCAAAAGACTGGCAATGCGACGACAACCGGGGCACAGAGTCCGGCTGTGACCGGAACCGGAAACCAGTTCAACTATGACAAACCTTCCCAACCCGAACAGAGAACAAATCCGCCAAAATGAAGGAGTGCGCCATGAGATGCGGGCTGATCCTCTCATTGTTGATCGCCGTGCCCAGCTGGAGTCAAACAACCACAACTGGGCAAGCTCAG
>JBEKGG010000039.1:0-21629 GCA_050012915.1 Terriglobales bacterium
CAGGCCTTTTTGAGGCTGCTGCAGAAGAACACCTCACGCAGCCGACAATCATCTACGAGTTCCCTACCGCCGTATCGCCCCTGTCGAAGCAGAAAGCCGACGAGCCCGACTGGACGGAACGTTTCGAAATCTATGCCGGGCAAATGGAAATTTCCAACGGCTTCAGCGAATTAAACGATCCCGAGGACCAGCGCCGCCGTTTCGAACAGCAACTCAAAGAACGCGAGCGTGGCGACGAAGAAGCTCACCAGATGGATGAAGACTACATTCGGGCGCTGTCTTACGGGATGCCGCCAGCCGGGGGCTGTGGCGTAGGCGTAGACCGGCTGGCCATGCTCTTGACCGATTCCCATACCATCCGCGATGTGATTCTGTTTCCCCTGCTGCGGCCAGAAAAGTCTTCAAGCGCGGAGGAAATAAAAGAATAACTTCTGCTTCGCACCACGACCTAAACCAAATGCTCCGCAGACTTGCACAGGAAATGTCGCAGCTTGATTCAAGCTGGCATTGAAATCGCCTAGAATAAGGGCGTTGACGAGACAGAGCCGTCTAATTCTTTTCGTTTGGGCACTTCCGCTCTTCGCGCAGAGCAACAGCGGCGAGCTGCGCCTTAAAGTAGCCGACCCAGCCGGGTTGGCAGTGAGGACAACGGTCAAGCTGGTCAGCGAGGCCAGCCAGTATCAATATACGTTCACGACCGACGATCAGGGCAACATGGACGCCAAGCGACTGCCCTATGGAATTTACCAGGTCCAGATTCAGGCGCCGGGATTCGCTCGTGTTTCCGAGGCGGTAGAAATACGTTCCGCTGTCCCCTTAGATCGTTCGATTCGACTAAAAATAGCTCCGGTTTCGGAATCGTTGAATGTGAATGCGACCGCTACGTTGATCGATCCCTATCGCGCAGGTTCGGTCAATCAGCTGGGTGCGCAGGCGATAGAGGACCGATTAACCGCGCTGCCCGGACGCGGTATGCAGGACCTGGTGAATTCTCAACCGGGCTGGCTCTACGAAGGCAATACGGTTCTTCACCCGCGCGGGTCGGAATATCAGACACAATTCGTCGTGGACGGCATACCTCTCACCGACAACCGCTCACCCAGCTTTGGCCCCGAGCCTGCCGAAGCCGATGACGTCGAATCGCTAACGATTTATACCGCCGGAATTCCGGCGGAATTTGGCCGGAAGATGGGCGGCGTGGTCGAAGTCAATACTCTCAAGAACCAAGACCCGGGATTCCATGGCCAGCTCACTCTATTCGGTGGCACCTACGATACGGCTGGGGCCAGCACTCAGGACCAATACACATGGAAGGGAAATACCATCGGCATAAGCGCCTCTGGCGACATGACGGCCCACTATCTCAACCCCGTCGTTCCGGAGAACTATACCAACCACGGCACCTCCGGCAATTTTTCAGCGAGCTACGAGCGGGAGCTCACGCCTAAAGACCGTCTCACCCTGATTGTCCGCCATGAACTGGCGCGCTATCAAATCCCCAACGAACTGGTGCAGCAGAACGGAGCATATCTGCCGAACGCGGACAACACCACCGGCTGTCCGCCCGCTCCCCCCGAGCCAAGCGATTGCGTGTTTATTCCCGGCGGGCAGCTGCAGACCGGCGACAACTTTGAAACCATAGGGAGCGTATCTTACCAACACATTTTTTCCTCCGACACGATAGGCACGCTACGCGGAATGGCCCGCGATAACTCCACCGACTTTTATTCCAACGACTCCTCCTGGCCGCTTAATGCCACCCAGCACAACGACTTTAGGGAGATCTACTTCAATGGCAATATTTCGATTCACCATGGCAGGCAGGAATGGAAAGCGGGCATCGAGTCCGACAACATCTTCCTGCACGAAAACACCAGCTACGTGATACCTGACTGCGCGAATCCTAACGATCCGCAATGTCCTATCAATCTGGGAATATTGGATTCCGGCGCGTTAAGCTTTGCCTTTCAAGGCCACCGTCCGGATCTCGAACAAGCGGCCTACGTCCAGGATTTAATCCGCCTCGGCAATTGGACGGTCAATGCCGGCCTCCGCTGGGACCACTATCAATTGTTGTTGAACCAGAACGCGGTGAGCCCGCGTCTCGCTGTCTCCCGCTACTTCCCTTCCGTCGGCGTAAATGTTCACTTCTCGTATGACCGGATCTTCCAGACGCCATCCTTCGAAAATATACTTTTGTCCAGTTCCCCGGCTGCGGAGGCTATCGACACTAGCGTGCCCGCACTGCAACTGCCGGTCCAGCCTTCCCACGGAAACTATTTTGAATGGGGAGCCACGAAAGCATTCTTCGGAAAACTGCGGGTGGATGCGAATGCATTCCGACGTCAAGTGAACAATTACGCCGACGACTCGCAAATTCTGAGCACCGGGATTAGTTTTCCCATCGCATTTGACCGCGCCATTCTTTACGGCGCGGAAGCCAAGCTGCAACTCCTGCAATGGAAGGGGTTCTCCGGCTTCGCCAGTTACTCCTGGATTGTCGGAAATGCCTGGTTCCCTGTGACCGGCGGATTGTTCCTCGGGAATGATGCGATCAATCCGACCACCGGTCATTTTCCCGACTCGCAGGACCAGCGAAACACGGTGCGTGGACGCGTGCGCTATCAAGTCGTTCCCCGCTTGTGGGTCGCCGTGGGAGCCGATTACAACACTGGACTTCCGTTTCAACCGGATTTGACTCCCCAGCAATATGCCGCGGAGTACGGTCAAGTGGTGGTTAGTCATCTCAATTTTAATCGCGACCGCGTCCGTCCGTACTTCACGCAGAATGCTTCGGTGGGCGTCGATCTCTACCAGCGGGACAAACGCTCGGTACGTTTTCAGGCTGACGTCGCGAACCTAAGCAACACACTTGAAGTGATCGACTTCGGTGGCCTGTTCTCTGGCAATGCAATCGGTCCGTCGCGGCAATACACCTTCCGCCTTGTAACGTCCTTCTAGAAGTTGGAGTGCTTTATCGAGCGCCGGACCCAAGCATTGTCTTATAGTTGATATTGAAAAAGGATGCGTGATGCGATCAAGAACAATCTGCTTTTGGTTGTTGGCGGCTATCATAATCGCCCCTTCAGGAAGAATCCTCGGAACAGACTCCTTGAAAGTCCCGGAGAACGTTGCCTATGTCAGCGAGGAGGATGGCGGGATCAGCGAGATCGACCTAAGCACGCTGAAGGTAATTCGCAGGGTGCAACCGAGCGATATCGCGCCAAGAGGGCTGGCGGTGACGTTCGACGGAAAATACGTTATCACGTCGAACAAAAACACCAGTGACATGGCCGTCTTCAGTACGCCCGACCTGAGCTTGGTCAAACGGATTCACGTCGGCGAGAGCCCCGAGTTCATCAAGATCAATCCCGCCGGCGACCGGCTTTTCGCGACTTTCGAACCCAGTTCGGGGGGCGGACCTCCGGGAGCTCCGAAAGCCAAGAATGACAGCGATGACGAAAATGGACCGCCCGCTCAGATCGCCACATTCCATGTCGGAGATTGGGCGCCGGGTCCAGTTTCCACCGCGGGCCATGAAACCGAAGGCATCGAATTCTCAAGCGATGGAAAGTTAATGTTGGTTGCCAATGAATCGCAGGAAACCATCGGAATATTCGACGAAGCCAGTGGGCGGCATCTGCGGGACATCGATCTGAAATCCTACGGAGCCCGCCCGCGCGGCCTGAAAGTTTCTCCGCAAGGTAACGAGTACGCGGTGACGATGGAAAGCTCGGGAACTTTGCTCACAATGGATCCCAGCTTCAAGGTGATCAAGTCTGTGCCAACCGCCGAGAAACCCTACGGAGTCGCGTTCGACCGTGCGGGCAAGCGCATTTTCGTTTCAGCCGCACAGGCAGGAAAGCTCCAGGTGTTTTCGGCGGATTCTCTGCGACTCCTCGCAGAAGTGCCCACCGGCAAGAGATGCTGGCATTTCACATTCACGCCCGACGATTCCAAGATTTTATTGGCCTGCGGACGATCGAACAATGTAGTCGTGATCGACGCCGTTTCCTACAAACCGGTCAGCACGATCGAAGGATTCAAGCTGCCGTGGGGCATCGTGACCTACCCGAGGTCATATGGCAGCTTGGGATTGCCGTAAATTCAGCGAGCCTCCGCCTACAATAACTAGAGGCAGGCTGCATAACAGGCAGCCTGCCTCCATGTCGGTTCACGTTTTACGCGTTCGTTTTCAGGACGGTCTTATTGCTTCAAGCCAGTACGCCCAACCTTTGAGCCGGTTGCCGCGCAATAATCCTGATCGCCCTGGATGGTAAGGACAGCGCCGCCAACGTCACCGCCCGCCTCCGCGTCGGTGCAGTCCCCGCCGGAGCCGTTCTGCCCGAGGATGTGCGACTGATTGTAGTGGGAGCGCAACACACCCATTGCACTGAGCGGTAGGAAATCCGGGTAGATGTTCACGACCTGAGTCTCAGCCGTAGAGATTAGAGCGCTGACTCCAGCCGGGACCGGAGTGTGCGAGACCACGCGCAGAATGTTCCAGATGGGATAGCTACCGGACGCCACGTTAGCAAAGCTAACGATGCCCGGGCACGGAGCCGTGCAGGTGGGGAACGTTCCGTCGATGTAATTCAGGTTGATGGGATCAACCCCGTCGACTGCCAGATATCGAACATTGGGAGACTGGCCCGCGAAATTGCCGACGCTCCAGAAGCCATAGCCGATGGAGTCCCCGGTGGAGGCTGATTCAATCTCAGAGAGTTCTTCGCCGTTGCCGATTGCTCTCCAGCGGGACCCTCCGCCGTTGGACAGGTTCAGCGGATTCCCGCAAGGTACTCCAGGGCAGGTTGAACCCTGACCTGTCGCCGGGTTGACACCCAGTTCCTGGGTCGAACCGGTCTCCAGGTTCCTTGGAATGTTGAACTCCATCACGGTGAAGGTTCCAGAAAGTGGCTCGCGAGTGATGACGTTGAGGGGTACGGTCGCTTGTCCGGGGATCGAGGTAAGATCTTTGGTGTAAGCATACCCGCCATTCAAAGCCAAAGTGAGATCGCGCCGATTGATGCTAAAGAAGGACGTCGAGTCGCCAAAGTGACCGGAATTCTGGCCGTTTCCCTGCTGGGCATTGACCGCGACCACCACGGATTGGACTCCCACATCGATCGTCTTGTGTGCGGGAATTGTCTGGCCAGTGATAGGATCAGTGCCGCTCAGGGCGTAAAGAGCAGGCGTCGCCGATTTGGTGCTGAAATGGCTCAGGATTGGAGTTCCCACCGGTCCCGGCCCGTAACCAAGGCCGTTGTAGTTGGTGGTGTTTAACGCCGTCAAAACACGCGTCTCTTCGAACAAAGCGTCTTCTGGACGAATATCCGAGGGCGCTGCGTTGAAGGCCGCACCTTGAAGAATGTTGATCACCTTTTGCGGAAGCGGGGTGTCAGTTAGAGTCGGAATCAGGTTGGCTCCCGCCGTTCCGGCTGCTTCCAGAATGTTGAAGGTCGACGCCGGTTCGGCGAAGAACAACTGCTGCCCGACGATGCTGTCAACGGCAATATAAGCACAGACAATCGTGGGGTTATTAGTGTTATTCCACACAATCCAAACGTTTCCAGTCTCCAGAAGGCCGGTGCCGCGGTTGTCCACTCCTTGGGCTCCGTTTTTGAAGGTCCATATGAACTGTCCGCAGATCCCTCCGCCATCGGCCGGTCCTGCAGCCAATGCAAAGGAATCGAATGCGCCGCTCGAGCCCGCACCAAGAAAGTAAGGCTTCGTGGCCGCAAAGCAATTCGCTCCGATCAGCATAATCAAGGCCAGCGACATTGCCGCTGCCAGTTTTGTGGCTCTCTTTGTCATTTTGTAATCCTCTCCGGCGCGGGAGCTTAGTCGGAACGTCTTCCCAGCGCGGCCTCAAGGGTGCCTTCGGGCTGTTACACGCCGATGACCTGCGCATGAATGTTCGATTAAAATTTGGCTACTGCAGGCAATCGGGCGATCGCCGCTGGGCTCCGGAGGCGCGGATTCCGCGGTTGACGCAGACGCCCGACGTGGGCTGTGCCGTACTCACCCGATCTGGTTTCCTTGCTGGCATAGGTGCGGCGGAACAGTCGGAGTTCCAACGTGGGAATCTGCCTGCTCATGCCTGCCCAAGCCGACATTGACGGTCTGTGTCCCATGCCTTATTGTTGGTTTCGGAGAAGAATCAGTTGGTTCAGCGTGGCGCCGATCTGGGCCCGGTTAAATCCAATCCTTTCGTAGGTTTGTGAAATCAGGGGATCATTCGTAAAAAAATCCCGTCGCTCGGAACGACGGGTGTGCGTGCTCAACCACGATGACAAGGAGCGTTTAGGTGAAGATTCTGGTAGTCGGCGGAGCTGGATACATTGGAAGTCACACGGCGCGGGTCTTGCGGGCGGCAGGCATCGAGGTACTCATCTACGACAACTTGTCCACCGGCTTTGATTTTCTGGCCAAGGGCTTTGAAACCGTAATTGGGGACGTCCACGACAGCGCCAAGCTTTTAGACGCGGTCAAGCGGACGGATGCGGTGATGCATTTTGCCGCTAACCATTACGTCGGCGAATCGGTGATCAATCCGCGAAAGTACTACCGCAATAACGTTGAGGGCGGGCTATCCCTGTTGAATGCGATTGTGGACAGCGGGAAGAAGAATTTCGTGGTCATTTTCTCCTCGACGTGTTCGGTTTATGGCGCGCCCACGAAGATGCCCATTACCGAGGACTCGCCGCTGACCCCGGTGAATCCTTACGGCGTGTCCAAAGTCTTTTTCGAGCAGGCGTTGCAGTCTTATGACACGGCTTACGGTATCCGCTACGCCAGCCTGCGCTACTTCAACGCGGCGGGAGCCGACGAGAGTGGAGAGATCGGCGAATGCCACGAGCCGGAGCCGCATCTCATTCCCCTGGCTCTGCGAGCGGCGGCCGGCTTTGGTCCGGAGCTACAGCTCTATGGCACCGATTATCCGACGCCGGACGGCACCTGCATTCGCGACTACACGAATGTGGTTGATCTGGCTGAGGCACACGTGAAGGCGTTGCAGAGACTGCAGGCGGGAAATCCTTCGTTTACCGTAAATCTGGGGACGGGAGAAGGATCGTCGGTGAAGGAAGTGATTGCGGCGGTTGAAGAAGTGACGGGGAAGAAGGTTCCGAAGAAGATTGTGCCGCGGCGTCCGGGCGATCCGCCGGCTCTGGTGGCGGATCCAGCACGCGCCCAGCAGTTGCTGCAATGGAAGACTAAGCGCTCACTGCGGGACAGCGTATCGACTGCGTGGAAGTGGATGCAGCGGCGGGGAAAATAGGGTTAGTTCGTCTTCTACGAGTTGCACATATTCTGGTGCACTGATATCTCGAAAAAAACTCTTGTAGTGGCGCAAAATCTAGAAAACAAACGGTCGGAAATTTTTCTGCCTCGTAGATCTATGGTTCTTAAGGTAGTTACAGGCAAAATCTCGGAAACATTGGAGTTACGGCCTTTGTCGGTTGCTTGCGGTTCCGTTTTGGAACTGCAGGCAGGGATGGCGCTGACCGATCCGGCGCGTGGACTGCCGAGGAAGATGCATCCGCTATAAGGTTGTCAAAGATCTGGTATTATCTTGTAGATAACATCTACAATTTTATATTATCACGAGTGATGGACCGGGTTCAAGAAGAAAGTGGAGGGATGGCGGAGCGATTCCCGAATTGGGACGAAGGCGGCGCAGGGAAAAGGGTGGGTGACAAATACGTATTTTTTCGGCTGAGCAAAACCCCGCCCAAGCGGAGCTTGGACGGGGCACCCTCGGGAGTTAAATCAGCAGGATTGTCCGGGCGACCCGCCCGAGTTCAAGATGAAAACCCCGGGGCCGGCGGCATGAGTCCCACCTTTACAAAGGACGTAAAGGTGGCCCAGCCGTCAGTCGGTTGGTTAATCAGGATCAGGAAACGGGGACCGGTGAGGGCGTGGTCTTTTTGGATCGCTCCTCGAGGTATCTTGGCAGGGCTTCTTTCCACGAGGGAATCGATACGCCTACCGAACGCAGCTTGGCTTTGGAGAGCACCGAATTTGCGGGACGGCGGACGGGGCTGGCAAACTCAGCCGACTTTACCGGCGATAGCTTGGCGTCAAGGCCAGCGCGCTCGAAGATGTAACGGGTGAATTCATACCATGAGCATTGGCCTTCGGAGCTGACGTGGTAGAGCCCGTACTTTCCGGTGAGGATTAAGTTGCGCGTGGCGTGGGCCAGATCGGCGGTGTAGGTGGGCGTGAGAATCTGGTCGTCGACTACGCGGATGGCGTCTCCGGCGATGGCTTTTTTCAGCATGGTTTCGACAAAGTTGCCGCCTTTGCCGCTGCTGCCGGCGACTCCGTACAGACCACAAGTGCGGATGGCGAAATAGCGGTCGGCGTAGGCTGCGATCAAGTGCTCGCCCACGACTTTCGAAGTGCCGTAAACATTCACCGGCGCGGGCAAATCAGTTTCGTCGAATGGCCCACCCTTTTCGTATCCTCCGAAAACGTAGTCGGTGCTGTAGTGAACGAGAGTTGCGCCGGCGGCTTTGGCGGCCTGGGCCAGATACTTCACGGCGGTGCCGTTGACCTGAAAGGCAGGCGCAGAGTTGGTTTCGCATTCGTCGACGCGGTGGAAGGCGGCCGTGTTCAGGATCACGTCCGGCTTGGCTTCCGACATGGCATTGGCGATTTGCGCTTCCGAACAAACGTCGAGTTGCGCATGGGTGAAGGGCGCAACCGTGTCGCCCGCGGCTCGAAATACTTTGAGCAGATCGCTGCCCAGCTGCCCGTTGGCACCGATGAGAAGCACCTTCATCGAGTCACCTCGGCGAGGGCGCGCAGGCCGTTGTTGGCAGAGAGCAACTTCAAAGTGTCGATGTTGTAATACTGGGGATTGTCCCAGTCCTGGAACTTATCCATGTTCTCGATCAGGTTTTTCACGATGGCCTTGACGTTGTGGTTGGCGTGGAAGCTGAGAACGTTTTCCGCTTTCTCGGTGCTGACTTTGTAATTGCGGAAATCGGTTTTGTGGTGAATGGTGAGATGCACCTTAATGCCGAGTTGTTCTTCGATCGCCATTTTGACCAGGTCGCCGACTTCGCCGACGGTGTAGTTTCCCGAAGCAATGTTGAAGATGCCGGAGATCTTCTGGCTGGCTTCGATGGCGCGGATGTATCCGTTGGTAGCGTCTTCAATGCTCATGATGGGGCGCCAGATGGAAGGATTGTTGACCGTGATCTCGCGGTTGCGGACGCCGTTTTTGAACATGGTGTTCACGATCAGATCGAGGCGCATGCGCGGGCTGTATCCGGAGATGGTTCCTTTGCGGAGAGAAATCACGGAGAAGTCGTCGTCCGCCAGGTTGATTGCCGCTTGTTCGCCCTGAAGTTTGGAAATTCCGTAGGGATAGAACGAGGAAACGGGACGAGTTTCGTCGAACAATTCGTTGACCGTGTAGCCGTACACCGAGCAGGAACTGGCGTACACGTAGCGTTTGACTTTGGCTTTTTTCGCGACGTAGGCCAGGTATGCGGGAGCGGCCGCATTGAAAATGAAGTTTTCGCTGGGCGAGTATTCGGCCATGGGATCGTTCGACAAGCCAGCCAGAAATACGACCTGCTGGTACTGTTCGAGATCGGGGACGGCGATGTCAAAAATGTCCTTGTGAATGATTCCGGTTTCGGATGGGAGATGGTTGCCGAACCAGAAAAGGTCGAGCACATCCACTTCGTAGCCACGATCGAGCAGCTTTGGAACCAGCACCGATCCGACGTAACCTGCGCCACCTGCAATCAAAATTTTCATGAACTGTTATCTCCCAACCAAGGTTTGATTTTCTGAATACTTGAAATTGTCCGATTCCGGCCGTGCCAACCACTCTTTCAAAGTCTGCGCTTTGCGATCCTTGTCGGAAAGCTGAACGTCGCGGATGGGCCACTCGATGCCGATCTCAGGGTCGTCCCAGCGAATTCCCGACTCGAATTTATTACTGTAAATGCCGGTGCATTTGTATTGAATCTCGGCGTAGTCGGAGAGCACGCAGAATCCGCGAGCAAAGCTGGCGGGGGCCCAAACCTGCTTGCGGCTTTCGGCGGAAATCTCAGCGCCAAACCATTTCCCAAGGGTGGGCGACCCTTTACGGATGTCGACGGCAACCAGGAATGCGGTGCCGCGGGTTACCCGCATCAGTTTTCCCATTGGTGGTTCCCATTGAAAATGCAATCCGCGTAGCACTCCGCGCACCGAGCCGGAATGGTTGTCCTGTTTAAAGTCGGTTGGAAGGCCGAGATCTTTGAACAGGTCGGCGCGGAAAACTTCAGTAAAGAATCCGCGGTCGTCTTGAAATACTTGCGGAGCGAGAACGCAAACATCGCCCAACTGCCTTGATTCAATACGTATTTCCATGATTCCTCATCCCCGTAAATCGTAAATTAAGGTCGCAAAGGATTGCTTCGAACAGCCTTTGATTGTAGCAAGCCCAGGCGGGAAACCGACTATCTATCGACGGTGAACCACCGGAGGCTTGATCGTCGGGCGAATAGCTTTCGAGCGCAGAAAAACGCCCCCGCTAAGCGGGGGCGTTGATGCTTGATCGTCCGATGCCTTACTTGTGTTTGGCGCCGGTTTTGGTCTTGTCCTTGTGAATTTCCTTGGACAGGTGATTTTGCTGGTTGTTGATTTGGGTCTTCTCGGCCTGGGTCAGCTTGCCGCCGTCGGCAGCACGGTCATTCTTGATTTCCGTATTGAGGCTGCCTTCCTGCTTTTCGATGTGGCTGGCTTGGCCGGCAGTCAACTGGCCGTTCGCGACACCCTGGGCAATGCGCTGGCGCTGTTCTTCCCGGCGCTGGCCGATTTCAGTCTTTGGGTGAGTGTTCTGAGTGTTGTCGTTGTGCTTGTCCTGGTAAATCTGGTTGGACACCTGGCCCTGCTGTTGCTTCAACGCAGCTTTGTCGGCACTCGTCAGATGGCCATTGTCTTCCGCCTTCATGCTTTTTTCTTCCTGATTGATCTGGTTTTCCTTGTTCTCCAGAGCGGAAGTTTCATCGGAGGTCAACGAGCCATTCTTTACGCCGTTGGCAATGCGTTCCTGCTGGTTATGCTTTTGTTCCGCAATGGTTCCCGCATTCTGCGAGGGAGCGTTCGAGACCGGATTGCCGGATGTTGTCGGGCTCGAGGACGCGGGCGCACTCGAGGCAGCAGGGGGATTCGTGGTCTGAGCAGGGGGATTAGTGGTTTGCGCCATGGATGGCAACAGGAACGCAGCCAGAGCTGCGCTTAATAGCGTCATTCGGGGGTATTTAGTCATAAGCTATCGATTTCTCCTTTGGTGCGACTCGGGGTACAAGTCGCTATCGATCTTCTCACAGACTTTGTGGCCGCTGGAATAATAAACCCGCAGCGTCGGTGGGAGTTGCGCCCAGCCGGATCGATTTCGCCAGGATTAATGGTAACTATCTGAATACACAGGCGTTACAAGGTTAACGGAGATACGTTTTAGTTGGATTGATACGGCAATATCCCGGTGCTAGAATACGTCCCCAGGCAGCGATCTTTGCGGCCACACTCGCGGGGGATAGGAAACCCAGTGAAACCTGCCAATCAGTTGGCAAAGTTTTTATTGTTGATGGCCGTTCTGAGCTATCAGCCCATGGCTTTTTGCCAAGGATTCACGGGCGTCCTCACCTGGCACAACGACAACGGGCGGACTGGCCAGAATCAACTCGAAACCATCCTCACCACGACGAACGTAAACTCGAAGCAGTTTGGGAAACTGTTTTCTTACGCGGTGCAGGGGCAGAATTACGCTCAACCGCTATACGTGCCGGCGGTCACGATTCCGGGTAAGGGCACGCACAACGTGGTTTACGTGGCGACTGAGCACGACCAAGTTTACGCCTTCGATGCCGATGGGCTCACGTCCGCGCCGCTTTGGCACCGCAGTTTCATCAATGCCGCGCAGGGAATCACTACGGTATCGACCGAAGACAGCCATTGTTCCGCGATCAAACCCGAGGTGGGAATTAGTTCGACCCCTGTCATCGATCCTGCCAGCGGCACGCTCTACGTTAGCGCCGAGACTGAAGTCAAGGGCGCGGTGCTGCAGCACATCCACGCTCTTGATATCGCAACCGGAGCCGAAAAATTTGGTGGGCCGGTTCTGGTGCAAGCTACGGTTGACGGTGTCACCTTCGACCCGACTCTGATCCAGCGAACCGGATTGCTGCTGGAGAAGGGAAACATCTATCTGGGTTACGCTTCGCTTTGCGATCCTCACCCTTATCATGGGTGGCTGCTGGGATACGACGCTCAAAACCTGCAACAACAGACGACGGCTTTCGTGACGACTCCTAACGGCACCAAGGGAGGCATCTGGCACGGTGGCGGCGGGTTAGCCAGCGACGGGAAGTCAATCTACTTCATGAGTGGTAACGGCACTTTCGACGCGAATACAAGCGGCATCGACTACGGCATGTCGATGATGAGGGTAAGCATTGAGGGCGGCACCTTGACGGTCGCGGATTATTTCACACCCTTCGATTGGGCCGTGCGCTCGGCCAACGACCTGGACTTGGGATCGGGAGGCGTTCTCTTGCTGCCTAAGCAAAGCGGAAAGCATCCTGATGAAATTATCGGAGCCGACAAATCCGGAGACATTTTCCTGGTCGACCGGGAGCACATGGGAAAATTCCACGCCAAGAGCAACGATGTGATCCAGCAACTGCAGGGCTCAAGCGGCGGTTATTTCACCAGCGCCGCGTACTGGCAAAACAGAATCTATTACGCGGCTAACGGTGAGCATCTCAGCCTGTACACGGTGACGGATGGCTTGCTGTCATCGAAACCGGTTTCGATCAGTAAGGTAATCTTCCCTTATCCCGGTTCGACTCCGTCGGTATCGTCCAATGCAGCCAGCGCTGGAATCATCTGGATCATCGAACTATCTTCTCCGGGCAGCCAGGCAATCTTACGCGCGTACGACGCAACTAATCTTGCTACGGAACTCTACGACAGCACTCAAGCGGGCACTCGCGATCAGGCGGGGCCAGGAACCAAGTTCGCAGTCCCCACGGTTGCGAACGGCAAAGTTTACGTCGGGACTAAGGATAGTCTTGTTGGGTATGGACTGCTTCCTTGATCGCTTGGGGAAAAGCTCACGCTGGGCAGAAGCGCCGACATATTTTCGGACTTAGCGGCGCGGCTGAAGCCACGCCCTTTCAAAGCTATCAACGCTAAAAGTTTTTCCGCACGCTGTTGAGGACGGCGATTGCCGTTCTCAATCGACAAAACGGCCTTAATCCACAGCCAACGAGGATAGATTTTTAATGGGAACAGCGGGTGCAGTAGGGGGGAGTGCGCGAGGAAGCCTGCAACCGATTCAGGCGGGGGATTTTATTTCGAACGGGCGTTCTTGGAGTTTGGCCGCAATCGTCGTTTGGCCGCTTCGAGCATCACGGGCAGCATGAACATGTGTAAATCCTCGTAGTGCCGTTTCTTCCAGATCAAGCTTGGGTCCTGGCCGATCCGGTACCAGAATTCGAGGCCGCGACGTTGCATCCAGCGCGGAGCGCGCTTGCGCATTCCGATGTGATAATCGAACGCGCCGCCGACAGCCCCCGTGAAATGAGCTTCGATCCTGTGCCGGTTGGTCCAGACCCAGCGCTCTTGCAGCGGCGCTCCGAGGCCCACCCACAAAATATCGGGTTGGGTGCGGGCAATCTCGCCCAAAATGTATTCGTTCAGCTCGCCCTCGATGGGCCCCATCGGAGGAGTCCAAGCTCCTACAATCTTGAGGCTGGGGTGGGTGGCTTGAAAAACCTCGGCAGTGCGTTCAGCCTTTCGATCGCCGCCGCACATGACGAAGACCGAGAGACCCTTCTGGGCGGCGCGCTTATTCATTTCCACCAGAAAATCAGGGCCGCAAACCCGGCTGCCTACGGGCTCTCCCAACAGACGGCTTGCCCACACCAGCGGAATGCCGTCGGGCATGGGGAAGTCAGCATCGTTGAGGGCTCGGAGATACTGCGGGTTCCGACGCGACTCAATGACGTTATAGACGTTGATGAATACCGCATACCGCCGCTCACCGCGGCGGATGCTTTCCTCCACGGCGTCGACCGTTTGTGCCAGATTCCAACGGCGCACGCGCACGCCGAGGATGTCCACACGATCTTCAGTGCGGTCCGGCGAGGACGACATCGTGTCGACAGAAGGCATTTCTAGAGAAGACATTTGCTCTACAACTCCGCTTCGGGGAGGAAGCTTGGTCTGGCGCTACTTTTTCGAGCTTACTTTTTTGAACAAGTAGAAACGCTGAAATGTCCGATCCGAGTGTGCCAGTTAATCGGATTTCCGGCCGTCTCGTTCTGAGCGAAATACTCGTTCACGTACCAGAAAGTGCATTCATCGACGGGGTCGACCGTCATGCTGGAATAATCTCCCCAGCGCGTGACATCTTCTTCATCGCCGCCGCCGCTGAAGATGGGACGTTCGGTGATTTTCGAGGGATCCGACAGATTGAACCATGAGGCCTTGATCCCCGGGTGAGTCGCGGCGTTGGAAACGTTATAGCCGATTGCCGCATTTCCTGCACTGTCCTGTGCAATGCTGGGCATGAAACGAAAGAGGCTATGGTCCGGATTGATGGTGCCACTCTGATAAAGCGTGGGCACGCCACTGCCTCGCAGCTCATACCAACGAACTCCGGTTTGTAGATTGGTCGCCCCGGTGTGGACGGTGTGGCTGACCAGGAACGATTCGTGGGTGCCGAAGTTTCGATAAGCAAACCGCGGCATCAGCCGGTCGCCAACGGAGTCGATTCGGTTATGACTGACTTTGGTTGTCGACTCGGGAACGCACTCGGTGTTCAGTATGGATTTCGCGTCGTAGCAGCCGGGAGTGTAGGTTGGCACGGTCAAAGACGAGTGCGTGAACGTTGAATTCGCCGGCGTGATCCAATCCACATGGAAGGCCCACAAGTTAAGCGAGTTCGATGTCGTGGTCTTGCCGTCGTTCGGCGGATTCTGGATGCTCACCAGGAACTCTTCTCGTCCACTCGGAGGTGGATTTATGCCCTCGACGTCAGCCGGGATCAGGCTGTGCTTGAGATAAAGACTGCCTTTGGTCGGAATCGGGTCGGGGTCGCTAAAGCACTGCATCGGATTCGGGGTCGCTCCGGTCAGCATATTGTTGCGGTCCAGGGCGCAAACCACGACGCCGATCTGCTGATACTCGTTGTTGATGTCATTCAGATCAAACGACACGTAGTAGGCATCCGGCCAGGTGCCGAGTTTCGGCCAGTCCGGCCAGTAGACGGTGCCCTTTTCGTTGGCACCGAGCACCGCGTTCAAAGCAAACTCGTAAGTGTACCAACTGAGCGTACTCGAGGCCAGGTCGTCGGTATTGGAAATAGCGACGCAGTAAAAATACTTGTTGCCGGCACCTGAACGCTCGCCGATTACCCAGCGCGACGCCAGACGATCAAAATTGACGACGACGTCGCCGCCGACGTTGGTACAGTCTGACAGCTTAGCGTTCTGGAACGGCTGAGTGCCGGTCTGGGGGCTGGACCAAACAGGAGAGTTGGTTACTTTGTCGTATGCCTGAAAAGCGACATTGACCCATTGCAGATACTGCTTGGTTCCAATCGCGCCGTTAGGATCGACGTCATGCTCGCGCGGAGATATCTGAGAAGCGTCAATGCCCTCAAACGAGGTGACGGTTTGCGCCTGGGCGCACCATGCCGTCAACAGAATCAGCAAAACTGTTTTGTAGCCCATTGTGAGGCGTCCTCCAAGGTTGTTTATTGCGCAGGGGAGGAATTTCGGTTTAGCCTGCATCTGCTGTGGGAGGGGCCACAATATCCGCGTGCCGACATTATCTTTTATTTTTGTACGCAAGTTTGTCAATGGCCACAAAGGGTAGGTAGTGGTGCAGTTTGATAGGGAAGCGAGCCAAACGCGCGGTTATTGTGTCGCAAAGAACGCGACACGTCGCGCGGCTCGCCCAGATCCTTCACTGCGCAAAGAACGCTTGTTCAGGATGACAATCAAACTGCACCACTACCAAAGGGTAGGTCGCTCAGTCGGACGCCAAATTCGAGTGGGACAACGCGGGTATGCGATTCTCGGTATGTTGGATGATGAGCGCGGCGATCTTCTCGATACAGCGGAAATTTTCAACCTCAAAATCCTGGATATCAATCCGAGTCTTGAAGTTCTGTTCGATGTGTAAAAGCAATTCGACAAACCTCTGGGAATCCAGAATGCCAGTTTCAAAGAGATCGGTATCGGCAGCGGGCACATCGACATGCATGACTTCAAAGAACAAAGCCGACAGCTGCTCTTGAATTTTTTGGTTCTCGGGTTTCGTCATATCAGCTAATACTTTCAGTCAGCCGGTCGCCTGGCCGCAGGACATCCTGGGCGGGCAAATACTTACCTTCAAAGTGCACTTTGCTCGCCAAAACCCACTCATCCCGGCAAGCGACGTAGACGCCAGAATTCATGGACTCACCAACCGTCCCAGGGCAGACACCGCATGCTAGGCCAGTTCTACTCGCCCTGACAAGTGCAAAATCTTGCACACCTACTCGAGAACGGGGCTCACCCCAAGGCGAAGGAAAAGGAAAATAGTCGCAGGCTCGGACAAAGTTAACCACTTTCGCGGCGGGCCACTCCCAGGATATTCGGCCCTGCTCGGGGACTTCCCTGCCGAAGTATTCGCGGAGCGCGAGATCCTGCGGGATCGATGGAATGCTTTCAGGTGCCGAGGTCGCGGTTTCGAGCAAACGCAGCATAAGAAGAATGCCTTCCCGGACGCTTTTCAAACTGAGGGAGAGTCCCGTATCGTCCGCGGTAATCGGAAACCGCGACTGGTAGGCGATCGGTCCGGCGTCAATCTCAGCGTCAATCCTGTGTACGGTAACGCCATGCTCTAACTCGCCGCGGAAGATGGCCCAGCTCACCACATTCAGGCCGGCATAACGAGGCAGCGGTCCGGGATGCAGGTTGAACGCGCCCAGCTTTGGCGCTCGCAGAACTTCCTGATGAATGATGTAGAGTGAGTGAACATTCAGAAAAATGTCAACGCCCTGCGACCGGAGCCGTTCAGCCAGCGTCGCGCTTTTTACTTGCTCCGCCGGCAGAGTTTCAAAGCCTAACTCTTGGGCGGCATTCCATAAGCTCACGCGGGTGGAATTGGATTTCGGCGGTGTAGTAAGAACCGCGACTACATGATCTTTCCGCGCCGCGAGGGCGCGCAAGATTTGCAAGCCGGCCGATTCCTCGGCTGCGAGAACGACATTCATTTCACTCTTGGGCGCGATTCGATGCGGCCCAGGGGCACTGAAGCCGTTACTTCGGGCACGTCTGATTCGCCGGCCGCGTTACCGGAGTCGGTCTCCGGCTTCACCGGGGCGCTGCTCTCTACCTGGAAAGCGTCTTCGATCTTGCGCCGGTCAATCTTTCCATTCGCGTTTTTGGGCAACTGTTTGAAACTCCGGAATCGCGAAGGCAGCATGTAGGCAGGCAAGAACTTGCTCAACTTATGGCGAATCTCGGATGCGGTCAACTGGAGCGAGTCGGGAACCCCGTAGGCGCAGCAAATCAGCGTGTACTCGAACCCGTCTGTGGGAATCGCCACTACGGCGGAATCTTTGAGTTCTTCGAAAGTGTTTAAAACAACTTCAATCTCTCCCAGTTCGATCCGATAACCCCGACTCTTGATTTGAGTATCGGCGCGGCCCACGAAATAAACCAGACCATCGCTGCCGATTTTCGCCAAGTCCCCTGTCCGGTAAATTCGGTCGCCATCGCCGTAGGACAAAAATACCGAGCTGGTTTTTTCGGGATCGAGCCAATATCCTGGGCTTAGACCGGCGCCGCGGATATAGAGATCACCTACCTCACCAGACGCGACCGGGCGCCGCTCTCCATCGAGCACGAGCAACTCTTCTCCCTCGCACGCAGTCCCGATGGGGATGGGCTGGCTGGCTTCAGCCGGGCAGGACGGAACGGTGTAGTAACTGCTCGCGATGGTGGTTTCGGTGGGGCCGTAGAGATTGGTAAAAGCGACTCGCGGGAGGTGCTTCATCCAATAAATTAGAGGCGATGTCGGAAAAACCTCGCCACACCAAATTATGCGCTTGAGCGCCGGAAAGTCGTTGAACTTTACGACGTCGAACTTGGCCATGTAGTTCAGTACCGACGGCACCGAAAACCACTGCGTAAGCTCTGAATCACGAATGAACTCGGCCAGATTGTTGGGGAGAAGATTCAACTCCGGTGAAACCAGGTGCAGTTGCGCCCCGACCGCGAATGCACCGAAGATGTCAAACATCGACAAATCAAAATGCAGAGGCGAATGGCAGGATACACGATCCGACTCTGTCATCCCGAAGTAATGAGTGGCCCATCGCACGAACTGAATCACGTTGGCATGGGTAATGGGGACGCCTTTGGGTTCGCCAGTGGATCCCGATGTGAACAGCAAGTGCGCGATATCGCTCGACGTATTCTGCCACTGCAGCGGTTCAGCCGAATACGATTCAATGTCTTTCGAGGTAAACGCCGGAGTGAAGTTCTTGCATTCGGCAGTGGGTTCCATCCAACCCACGCGAATCGAACTGCGGAAATCGTCCGACAGGAACAGCTCTTCCAGCAGCTTCGACGAGGCGCTCACCGCAAGGATGAACCGGGGCTGGCTCGAGCGTAACAACTTCGCAATGCGTACGGCAGGACTGGATGTATCGAGCGGGACGTGGATGCAATCCGCCTTCAAGATTCCGAGGATGGCGATGATTGCTTCTGGACTTTTAGGGATAGCGAAGGCGACGCGATCACCCTTACTGCAACCGGCGGCCCTCAGTAGGCGAGCGAGCCGGTTGGTGATTTCGTCCAACTGGCCATAGGTCATAACACGCCCGTCCATGACTACTGCGACTGCGTCGAGACGGCGCTGGGCCTGGATAGTTACCGAATTCTGCAGAAGGTCAGTCATTTTGCCGCCAATTGGCGGGCCTGAGAAAAGACGAGATTGATGTGTTGCAACTCGTCCTGGGCGGGCGGAATATCGAGGATAAACGTCTGGAAGCCGCGCTCGATGTATTTCGCGATCTCAGACGCGACGCGTTCGTAGCTCCCGACCAGATAAGGGCAAAAAGTTTTGTAGTTTTCAAACGGCCAGAGCCAATACGGCGTGTCGTCGGTTCGGGTCGCGACTGCCATGTTTGAAAGCTGCTGGTGCCACGCCGAGTCGGAAGTCTTCATGGCCAACTGGTGGGTGAGCTGGCCTTTGCGATCGGCGGGAAAGCGGGCGTCGGCAACGCTCCAAGCTTCCTCTTCAGATTCGCGGGCGACGATTCCAACCCGAATGCCGGAGGGAATCGCAGATCCAGCGTTGTCGGGTTCGACTGCCGCCGGCTGCGGATACTTGATGGCAACGGCTGCCAGCGCGACTGCGGCGTTCAGGCCAGCTTCGGAGGAGCCTGAGACGAAAACTCCGGGCATCAATTCTGGGGCAAGCGGAGGCGTCATCCGAAGTTTGTCTACGACGTAGAATTCGCCGCGGTAAGTTACGGGCGCCGGGCTTCGCAGCAGTTCCTGAATGATCGTCGTGTATTCCACCAGCCGGGCGTAGCGTTTGTCGTGAGGGGTGGTGTCGTTGAGCGCGCTGAGATCGTTTTTGAAACCGCCGGCGACCATGTTCAGAAAAATGCGCCGTCCGTAGAAGTGACCCAAGGAACTTACCATCTTGGCCACCGTGTACGGATGCATGTACGCCGGTTGGATCGCGACCAGCGGGCACAGTCTCTCAGTGTTTTCGATGATGATCTGCGCGACGAGCCAGGGATCAACCAACGAATTATCGGTGTAAACCAGAATGCCTTCGCATCCTGCAGCTTCGCTCCAGCGCGCGACATCGATTACGTTCTGCCGGTACAGGTTCTGCTCAACCGCTGTGGATTGCGGTGAGGTGGAGAAGACAGAAACCCCCAGACCATTCTCAGTATTTTTCTTACTGTCTTTCCTAGTATTTCTGGAAATCATTGTACGGAGTTCGGCTTTTACTTGCTGGCTTCCAAGAGGATCGGTTTATTCCCAATTGTTACTGCGCGACTTTTCTGACCCAGCGGAGTGGACGCGCCGGCAGCATCGCGATAGCTCGCGAAACCGGTGGCGTCGTAGGTCGCGCTTTTTCCGTATTCATCAGTCCAGACGATCTTGCCCTTGTAGCCAGATCCCTCTAAATTGCATGCCCACACGTGTCCTTGTGGAGAGCAGGAAACGGTGCGTCCCAGCAGCCATTTGTGCACTTCGCGGTAGGCTACTGCCGGGGGCAGGTCGCTGCGGTCCCGGTTTGACATTGCCCCACAGCAGGCGTTCACGTCGTTCGGATCGAACATATACCAGTAGACTCGCTCGATGCCAGCTGCGGCCTGCAGAGTGTAGAAGCGAACTACGAACGCGTTCGCCTGATCCAAGTCTTGCCAGTTTGCCTGATCGGTTCTTCCCCAACTGCACTCGGAGTTCCACAGCGGTTTGCCCGCGAGTTCTTTGTGGCGTGCCACCTTTTCCTTGACATGGTCGATCTGTCTGATTACGTCCTCTGCGGTGGCCCGGTCCGAGTCGCGAGTCGTGGCATAGCCGTGGAAGGCAACGATATCGATGTAGGGCCCGCCGCCAGCGGAAATGAAATTGTCGAGCCAGTCGTCATGTTTCTTGCCCCAGGCATCGAGTTCAGGGCTGAGCACCTGTGCGCTGGGGTCAGCCGCCTTGATGATCGCATATGCATCCTTCGCCATTCGCACCATCTGCGGAATGGATCCATTCCACATATTCAGGGCGCTAGGCTCGTTCCAAACGCCCCAATACTTGATTTTGCTGAATCCGGAGCCGAGATGCTGATTGTGATCTACCAGGGCCTTGACGAAATTCTTCCAGGCATCGTCGGATCCGCCCCCGTCGGGATCCAGATCTCGCGGCGGAAAGCATTGGCAATCGGTCTGCTTGGTGGCAATCCAGTCCGGTGTCTTACCGAATGTATAAACCACGTCCGTAATTCCACTACGCTTGGCGGCGGCGAGCCACTTATCCAGACGCGTCCAATCGCAGCTCGGTCCATGAGGACACAGATGGGCCCAGCCCGTGCCGGTACCCCACAGTCGAATACTGCCCACGGGTACGTCGGGCGGTAAGGAGTCGATGTGATTGAAGTGCATTCCGAAGAATGTGGGTTGTACCGGCGACTGTGCCGACGAGAATACAGCCAGGAAAAAAACGACCACCAATGTACCCAGAATTCTCATCTTTCGAGCCTCGTGTTTCAAAGGGTTATTGAGTCGTTAACAACGGCCGTAGGCAATCAGATTGAGTCCGAGCGGGCCGGATGTTTCGATATGCGCTGAAGGAAACATTTCCCGCAATTCGCGGGCAGAAACCAGCTTGAGCGGTTCCCAGCTCCGCATATGTCCCGGGGACAAATGAATCGCGATTTCCTGCAGCCGTTTCGGCAACAGGTGGTAAAAAGGCAAATAGGTATGGGGATCGAGAAAGAAATGTTTGTTGGGCGTCGAAAGAAAATAACCCACGCGGGCCACGCGTTGCATTTCGCTGGAGAACTGGTTTTGTTTCGTCCTATCGCCTACGTGTTCCAGAACCGCG
>JBEKGG010000040.1:0-21546 GCA_050012915.1 Terriglobales bacterium
CTTGCCAGTCGGCGCCGACGTTCATTTTGGAAGAACGAGTATCTTGTGCATCATGCCCATATCCTCATGAAGGAGAATGTGGCAGTGAAATACAAAAGTACCCGCGATGGCGGGATCGCGGAAATCCATGCGCATCTTCACGCTATGGTAGGGAAAACCCGGCCCTTCCCAGAACGGAATCTCGATCGTGTCGCGCAGGTCCTGATCCGCAGCGGGCTTTCCATCGATCTCCAATACCTTGAAGTGGATCTGGTGTATATGGAAAGCATGAGTCTCGAGCGCCCGATTTTCAACGGTCCAGTCTTCGACTGCTCCAACCTGGGTGGTGATCACGGGCTTCTCGTTGTCTTCGAAAACCTTCTGCTTTTGTCCATCGACGGTGATGTAGAACTGGATGGGACCGTTGGTGCCGCCGAATTCCTCCGAGAAATAAAGTTTCCGCAACGTGGTCGGCTTCAGTCCACTTAATCCACTGAATTTTATGCGACCCATCGGAGCAACGGATGCGGCCTGCGTAATATTCCTGCGCGAATTTGTGTCTTCAACTTCGGCCGCGTCCTGATTGATTTCGATTTCCGCGAGTGTTTCCGCAAAATCCTGATTGCCAGTCGGACCAGTACCATACGCATTCGTAACGAAAACCGCTCCTTCGTTGTCCTGGGAGGGAGCCTGCACAATAAACTCCGCGCGCCCAGCCGGGGGCACGAGAATCGTATCCTGGAATCTGGGCTTGGCCAGCGGATATCCGTCGAGCGCGATTACTTGCAGTTGCTGCGCAACCCCGTTGACTAGCACTTGCAAAGGCATGAAATCCTGAATGGTGGCATTTGCCACCCGCCAGAATTGCTTTTCGTTCGGCTTCATTTCAATAATCGGGGCTGGAAAAGGAGGGGAAGCTGCGACCTGGTAGTTAATCGTCAGTTGGTAGGGTCCGGGCACCCAGGGAACTAAATATTGCTGGCGGATCACGAAGACGCGCTGGCTGAGTCCGGCAACCTCTGGACGCACTTTTTCCATGCCCTCGACAATCAGCGCCCCGGCCGCCCCGCCATTTACCTGGAACTCAGTAAATCCGTGAACATGCGGGTGGTACCAATAAAGCCCAGGCGGCTCATCTGTGGGAATTTGCAAGTCGTACTGAAACGCCGGTTTGCCAGGTTGAATCAGCGTAGTGAGCACGTCGTCCTGATGACAGATCGGCGGAACATTCAGGCCGTGGAAATGAACATTGGTTGAAGATATCGTCGGCGTTCCGGTATCGCCACAAACCTGCGAGCCAGACACATCCATCATCGGGGCCATCTCTGACGAGTCGGGATCGCTCTCGATGCGGTCCTTGATATCCAGAATGAGATGGTCGCCTTGATTGAGACTTAACGTCGGAGACTCGACTTCTCTTGTACCAGTCGCGTAGTTGTAGCAATAGTGAGTGTATCCGGCCACGTCGACTGAATGCCGCATTGTGAATTCGGCACTGAGAACCCCATTCACGCTACTAAGAGTCAGTGGATTGTGAACCACGGTTCCGAAAGCGGGACGCGGGGGACACTGCGCCTGCGAACTCAAGAAAGGAAATCCCAAGACGAGAAGCGCAAACAAATACACGGGGGCGGAGCGCATATTCAACTCCTAAAGGACGTTCTCGGACCAAGACACTCTACACCAGATTTTGTTCGAACCATACAAAATTCCGACATCCGAAAAAGCCAGCACGGCCGGCGCGAACTCAACAGCGACTCCGAGCTCCGACTGATTATCTCGATTGTTGTCAATCGCTTGTCGACTCACCAACAATTCACCAACAAATTATCTCGGGTCCATTGCTCTATCACGGCCGGTTAAGAGAGTCTGCAGCCCACAAAAAAAGGGCATGACATTTGCCCGGTTGCCGGAGCAGCCCGCGCTTCGCGAAAAGTACCTCAGGGGGTGCGAAGCGCGGTTTGGGAAAAGCAATCCGCGTTTGGCTCCAGGAAAATGCAGACCGCACCACGCGGGCAAAATTAATTCGCCTTGCTGGCACTTTCTATTTTGATTTCGCGCTTTTAGAAGTGTGGGAAGACTCGGTCGATAAATCCGACCACTTTGATGATTCAGGTAGACGTGCGTCGGCCATCCGGCGATTGAAACGAAATCGGCGTTCGCGACACTATGCAAACGAAAGTATGCGGCTCTGAAAAAGATTAGGGAGCAGTGTTGCGAACGCTTCAGCGGCTTGGCCCAGGCAAACCAGCCTGTGTGGCTAAAGTCATCGATTTTTCGGGAGGCGAGATTTGGGATAAATATCCCGCCTCTCACCGGGCAATACGGCATGGGGGCACTTCGTTCCCGGCCCGTTGTTCCGTAATGCAAGAGCCCGTGGGAGTGGAGGTGCGCGCGACCAGGCACGCTCCCAGGCAATAGTTCACCGTTCGCAGCTCCGCTAAGCAATTTTCCGCCTGGCGGAGCACTTGGTCGAGAGTCTCGGGACCTAGTTCTAAGTCTGCAAATCAAAATAAGGAGGATCTATGTTTCGCATCTGCGTTTGGGTGTGTGTGTGTGTTCTGCTTGTTTCTTGCGCGCTGCCCCTGGCAGCTCAGACCTGGACCGCGCTGAATAACAAACCAAGTTTTGGCGCCAGCACGGCTCTGCTGCTTACCGACGGCACGGTTATGGTACAGCCCACCGAGTCCAATAGTATCTGGCGGCTGACCCCTGACAAAACCGGCAGCTATATCAACGGAACCTGGTCACAACTTGCGTCGCTGCCTTCGGGATACGGGCCTCTCTACTATGCTTCGGCGGTGTTGCCCGACGGCAAAGTGCTGTTCGAAGGCGGTGAGTACAACTGTTGCGGTGGAAGCGAAGTCACTCTGGGCGCGCTCTACAATCCAGCCACTAACTCGTGGACCAGCGTGAACCCGCCGAGCGGATGGACCTACATCGGCGACTCTCCCTCCGTTGTCCTGCCTAGCGGTGTATTTATGTTGGGACAGGGAGCGAGTCCTTCCACGGCCCAAGTCGTATTCAATGAAAGCACGTTGTCATGGACCGCCATTGGCGAGGGGAAAGCGGATGGATTTTCCGAGGAGGGAATGACACTGCTGCCAAATGGGGACGTGCTAGTCGTGGATACGGAGAACGGAACCCACGCCGAGAGGTACAACGAATCGACGACCAGGTGGAGCAGTGCGGGTAGCACCGGCGTCGTGCTCCCGTCCAACGGCAACATGGAGATCGTTCCTGAGCTGGGACCGCAAATACTGCGGCCTGACGGAACTGTCCTGGCTAACGGAGCGACCGCGAACACTTCCGTTTACTATCCTTCAGCCAGTAAAGCAGGCACCGGTTTTTGGATACCGGGTCCGACCTTTCCGGCAGGAGTTATGGCTGATGCTCCAGCCGCCCTTCTCATAACTGGTAATGTGCTGGTCGACACCAGCCCCTTCTTTGCCGCTCCCTCTACATTTTTCGAGTTCGACGGCGCTAATTTCAACGCGGTGCCGGCGCCACCCAATGCGGTCAACGATGATTCCTACTACGGCCGCCTGCTCGAACTGCCGACCGGACAAGTCATGTTCACCGACTACTCCAATCAGGTCGAGATCTACACCCCTTCTGGCAGCTACAACTCAGACTGGGCCCCAATCATTTACAGCGTTCCAACTTCGATCACCGCCGGCCAAACCTACCAAGTCTCTGGCGTGCGATTCAACGGGTTGTCGCAGGGTGCTGCGTATGGGGACGATGCCCAAATGGCTACGAATTACCCCCTTGTGCGTATCACCAACAGCGGAACCGGCAACGTCGTTTATTGCAGAACGCATGGCCACAGCACTATGGCGGTCGCAACGGGAAACCGCGTTGTGTCCACCAACTTTGATGTACCCAGCGGGATCGGAACCGGCGCCAGCACTCTTGTCGTGGTGGCCAACGGTATCCCCTCCCCTGGAGTCTCCGTGACTATAGCGTCAAGAGATTCGAAGTAGGTCCAGAACATGAGCCACGAAAAGTGTTGTGGATGTTCTGGTTCCTCGGCGTACAGGCCGGCATTCAGTCGGAATTCAAAAGGAGGGTTTATGGTTCGCATCAGCAATTTGTTATGGATGTTTGCGCTACTGGTTTGCTGGGCACTGCCGGGATCGGCTCAACAGCCCGCAGCCGGTGCCGCTACCCAGATCGTGCCGCCGCTGGTGAACTTCAGCGGGGCGTTAACCACTACTAATGGCAAGGCAGCTACGGGTATGGTCGGATTGACTTTCTCTCTATACAAAGATGCGGAGGGAGGCGCTCCGCTGTGGGTCGAAACGCAAAATGTGCAACCGGATAAAACCGGACACTACTCCGTACAATTGGGCGCAGCCAGCAGCAACGGGATTCCCATGGAACTGTTTACTGCGGGTGAAGCACGCTGGCTAGGCGTGCAACAACAAGGCGCGGCTGAGCAGCCGCGGGTTCTGCTGCTAAGCGTTCCCTATGCCCTCAAAGCTCTGGACGCCGAAACCATCGGTGGCAAACCAGCATCCGCATTTGCGCTGGCTCCGCCCTCGACTAATTCGGCAAGCGGCAGCAAATTGCCGCCCGGAACTATCACTGGTACCGGCACGGCGGACTACGTTCCTGTATTTACGGGCGCTACCACGATTGCCGACTCCAAGATATTCCAGAACGCTGCCGGCGACGTCGGGATCGCGACCATCACGCCAGCTGCCGCTCTGGATGTCAAAGGTACGGAGGATGTGCGCGATACTCTCACCCTGTTTCCGAAATCCACGCATGCCGCACTGTCGCTTCACGGGACAGCACTCAGCGTCAGCCATACCGGTCTCGTGACGTTCATCGCTGGCCAGACCTTCCCCGGTACAGGTACGGTGACCAGCGTGGGCAGCGGGGCAGGATTGACGGGCGGCCCTATTACGAGTTCCGGTTCGCTCAGCATCGCTACCGGCGGCGTAACCAACGCCATGCTCGCACATTCGTCCTTGACCGTCGCAGCCAACAGTCCACTTACTGGAGGCGGCGCGGTTTCCTTGGGTGGCAGTACGAGTCTTGGCTTGAAGACTTGTGCCGCTAGCCAGATCCTGGAGTTCACGGGCGGCGCTTGGGCGTGCGTGAACATTCCAACCGGCACTGTAACCAGCGTCGGAAGCGGCCTCGGTCTGACCGGTGGTCCGATCACGGGAAGCGGTACGCTGGCTATCAACACATCGGTCGTGCCTCAACTCGCGGCCGCGAACTCGTTCAGCAACACCAACACCTTCAGCGTCAGCGGCAGCACTCCGGGGCTCGCGGTTAACACCGCCAGCTCTGGCGACGGAATTGACATCGCCGTGAGCAGCTCCAGCGGCTTTGGAGTTCTCATTCAGGGCAGCAGTTTCGAAGGCGTCCGCGCAGATGGACCGTTTTATCCCCTGGTCGGTTTCGGTGGCGGCGGGGAAGGCGTCTACGGTGAGAGCGACACAGACAGCGACTTCTCGGTCGGCCTCATAGGCCTGGAAGGTGGAGGCACGCAGATCGATATCGGCGTGGAAGGCTATAGCGCCAGCACCATCGGCGTTGGCAACTACGGGCAGACGATCAGCGCGAGCAACGAGGGCGGATCCATTTCTGGATCGGCCGCAATCGGCGTCTGGGGCGACACCAGCGGAGACTGGGGCGTTCTCGGCACTACCGATGAGGGAGATTCCATCGTCGGGTTTAACGCCAGCGAACCTTTCGCTACCGGGTATTTTGAAAATGACGAAGTCGCGTCCTCGGATGCCCCGGTGCTCGTGACCGTCGGCGGAAACGTTGGCGGGGCTTGCATGTTCGACGTAAGCGGCGACATGTATTGCAGCGGCTCGAAGTCCGCGGTCGTTCCCGTGGACGGCGGAGCCCGGAAAGTTGCTCTGTACGCCGTCGAATCGCCGAAAAACTGGTTCGAGGATTTCGGCTCCGGCCATCTCTCCAGCGGATCGGCAGTCATCGAGTTGGAATCCACCTTCGCTCAAACCGTCAACACGCAGAGCTATCACGTATTTCTCACTCCCAACGGCGATTGCAAAGGGCTGTATGTCAGTCAGAAGTCGGCGGGCGGGTTTGAAGTCCGCGAATTGGGCGGCGGAACCTCCAGCATCGAGTTCGACTATCGCATCGTGGCGGAACGTAAAGGCTACGAGAACATCCGCATGGCGGACAAGACGCAATTGTTCAGGCCAGGTGCGATGTTGAAAGCCGGCAAGAAGCGCGCTACACCGCTTCGGGCGCCGATTCCGCAGAGACCACAAAAGCCCGCGCGCACCTCGACGGTTCGCTCGGCCTTAGATCCCGTTCATGTGGGACCGAGCGTTAAGTAGAGCACTGTCTCTCGTAATGGATCTATCTCTGGAATAAACCGGCCCGCGCAGTGATGGTTCTGGGCCGGTCATTCCGGTAGATGCGACGGGAACACTTGCCGGCTACGAGCTTGCGTTCGTTAGCTGCAACACAAAAGATCGACAACATACAAGGAGACTTTATGAAAAAGCTAGTCACGATTGTTTTCACAGTAACTGTGGTCGTTGCTCTCTTCGGAGCTTATCGCCAGGTGCGAGCGGCAGGGTATGAAAGGCGCGAGAACGCTCCAGTCAGGTCGGTCACACCAGTTTCTCCGCCCGTTGTGCTCACCGCTCATAGTTTGCTTACGGCGTACGTCGACCAGGGCGACTCCGGCACGACCGTAGGTAGCGGGTACACGGGCGTCGACAGTCCGGTCACCATAAATTGCCAGAGTAGCGCCGGGTGCACCATCGCGGCCGAGCACTGGCTTGAAGTGGGCGAAAGCACTACTTCGGGAAATTATTGGGCCATTTGTACGGAGGTGGACGGCACAACACTGAGCTGTCCTCTCCAAGGTTACGCCCCCTCCGACGGAAGCTTTCTGATGGGTTCCTTCAATCAGAGTACGGCTGTGGCTCCAGGGACCCACACCATTCAGGAGGTGGTCTACTCCGCAAACGGGGTGGGCATCTACAACTATCACAACACCTATAACCTGTACCGGCCATAGAACGATCGAGGATCGCGAGCAAGGAATCCGCGTGACTCGACTCTAGGACAAACAGCGGGGCAGCCCATCTGCCCCGCTTCACTCGTCTCCAGACTACGGAATTTCCAGCTGTCCCCCCTGTTCGACGATTAGCTGCAGGAGAGCATCGATCTCGTCCTCGGACGTGGTTGGATTCATGCAGGTCAGTTTCAGGCATTGCCGGCCGTGTACGCGCGTGTGCCCGATGACCGCGACTCCCCGTTCCAGCAAACGTTGGCGCAGAGCGCTGTTCAATCGATCCCCATCCTCCGATCCGGAGATACGGTAGCGAAACACAACACAACCGTACTCAGGCTCGACGATCAACTCCAGCGCGGGGTTGCGCTTGATAAGCAGGGCAGCGTGGGCAGCGAGTTCGATCGTGCGATCCACCATCTCTCCGAATTTTTCCCGGCCCAGAACCTGAAAAGAAAACCAAAGTTTCAAGGCATCGAATCGCCGTGTGGTCGAGAGCGATTTGTTCACCAGATTCGGCACGCCAGCTTCTTCATCGCTCTCGGGATTCAGATAGTCGGCATGGATTTCGAGATGTCGCAACTGGCCGGCATCACGAAGCAGAAGCGCCGCGCAACTGATGCATTGCCAAAACTCTTTGTGAAAATCCATGCTGATTGAGTTGGCGTTTTCCAACCCGCGCAAGCGCTTGCGATGTCGATCAGAGAGCAGCAGCGCGGAGCCATAAGCCGCATCCACATGCAACCAGGCGCCTGCTTGTTTCGCCAGAGCGAAAATTTCTGGCAACGGATCGATAGAACCGAAATCGGTGGTACCCGCAGTTGCGACGATTGCTGCGGGAATCAGCTTTTTCTCCCGCAACTGCGCCAGCGCCTCCTCGAGTGCCTTTGGGATCATGCGAAAAGCGTGGTCGACTGGCACGTGGATAACTGCTCCCGTGCCCAGGCCAAGTTGGTACGCAGATTTTTCGACCGTGAAATGCGCGGCTTCTGAACAAAGAAACCGAAGCCGGGACGCATCTGGAGGCAGGCCGTCCCACTGCGTCTGCCAGTTCCGATGCGAGTGGATGCACGCGTCCCGCGCCATCAGCATCGCCATGAAGTTCGATTGCGTTCCGCCCGAAGTGAAGATCGCATCCGATCCAGATGGCAACCCCGCTTCCTCGCACAACCATCTTGTCACCGCCAGTTCCAGCATGGTCGCAGCCGGCGCCTGATCGAAGGAATCCATCGACTGATTTAAAGCGGAAATGATCACTTCAGCCGCTAACGAAGCAATCAGCGGCGGACAGTGCAGATGAGCGATGGTGTTCGGATGCGTAACCGCGACCGAATGCTGGATAATCGTGCGAACTTTTTCGAAAACTTCGTCGATTGGAGATCCGCGCTGTGGCAGGATGTTCCCTGCAAGAAGTGCTGACAGTTCAGCGGGACTTTTTCCGCTGTATGGTTGAGTTGGAAAAGCACCGAGCAACGCTTCTACCGCTTTCGCAATGCTCTCGCGATAGGCGGCCGAGGTATTCGGCGTGAGAAATTCTTCGGCGAAGCGTGTTGCCTGGCTCATCCGAGAATCATAGACGCAAAATCAAGCCCCGACGTCGAATTGCCCTGAAAGCTAAGCAAGAAATCGAACCACTCCTGCGCAGTGCGCTTCGGCGGTTTGACACCTCTTACCGCCGCTCCTATACTTGCTCCGCGCCGCGAAACCCGCGTCTGGAGAGACTTCTATGCTGAAACGTTCGCTGGCTTTTTTCCTGATTGTTGCCTCCGCAACTCTTGGCTTTTCGCAAGAACCTCGGAAATCTCATCAACCCAAACTCACCCCGCAGAAAAGCGGCACCACGCAATTACTCATTGCGGTCAGTCCGGTGGACGATCGTGTGGTCTGGGCAGCCGGGACCGGCGGAACTTATGTGGTCACAACCGATGGCGGGAATACCTGGAAAGCCGCTGTCGTACCCGGTGCCGAGAAGTTGCAATTCCGCGACGTCTACGGCGTAAGCGATAAGGTCGCGTATCTGATGTCGATTCCCAATACGTCGGGCACTACGGATTTTCGCATTTACAAAACAGAAGACGGCGGCGCGACATGGAAGATAGATTTCACCAACCACACTAAGAACGCGTTTTATGATTGTTTCGCTTTCTGGAGTCCGAACCGGGGCGTCACGCAGAGCGACTCAGTGAACGGAGTATTCCCGGATATTCGTACGACCAATGGAACGACCTGGCAGAGTATCGCCAATAACATGCCGCCGGCGTTGTCGGGCGAAGCCTCGTTCGCCGCCAGCGGTACTTGCATCACCACTGAAGGTCGAGGCAACGCATGGATTGCCACCGGCGGTGCGACCATCGCGAGGATACTGGCCACGACAGACGGCGGCAACACGTGGAACGCGTATGACACTCCGCTGGTCAGTTCGGCCAGCGCGGGAGGGGTCAGTGTGGCCTTCCGCGATTCGCACAACGGCGTGGTGGGAGGCGGTGATTTGTCCTCAAACAAAAGCGCGGACATGGCTGCTTCGCAAGACGGCGGTCAAACCTGGCAGCTGACTACCAAGCCCCCCGTGAGTGGTGCGATTTTTTGCCTGAGCTACATACAGGGCAGGGGCCACGGCCACGACAATGAAGGAGACGGCCGGGGCGACCGTACAGTTGTAATCACCGCCGAAACCGAGCCCGACTTTACTTCGGGATCAGGAGCCTGGACTCCCGATGAGGGAAAGACCTGGAACAAGCTGCCTAAAGAAGTAAGCGGTTACTGGGCAGTTGGCTTTGCGAGTCCGCAAGCGGGATGGTTTGTTGGCAACAACGGAACAATCCTGAAGATCAGCTTCTAATCGCAATGCTAAGGAAGCGCGCTGCGTCTCAGCGTAGCGCGCTCGCCTACACTGCTTCCAGACTTCTTCACTCGTAGCGCAGCGCCTCCACAGGATCCAGGCGCGAGGCTTTCATCGCAGGATAAATACCAAAGAACAGGCCAACGCTCATCGAAGCGGTCACCGCGGCAATCACCGCCCACAGCGGCACGGCCGACGGCAAACTGGGCAAGAGCTTGTTGATTAAGAAACTGATCCCGCCTCCCAGTGCGACGCCGATGATTCCACCCGAGCCGGTCAGAGTGATCGCTTCGGTGAGGAACTGGCGGATGATGTCCCTTCGTCGAGCGCCGATCGCTTTACGCACCCCGATTTCGCGAGTGCGCTCGGTGACCGACATGAGCATGATATTCATTACACCGACTCCGCCGATGAGGAGACCAATGGAACTGATCACGACCACCGCAATGGCAATCGCTCCCGTGATCTGGCGGAATTGGCGCGCAAGTCCTTCGGAACTGGAAATAGCAAAATTATTCGGCTTGTTAATCCCGACGGCCCTTCGCCGCCTCATAAGGCCAACAATTTCGTCCTCGGCCTGCGCCTTTCTACCTGGATACGCTTGCGCACCGATAAAGTTTTCATCATCCTGCGGATTGTGCTTGCGGTATGCACCGTAAGGCACGACCACAACTTTATCTGCCGATTCATCTTTGAAGAACTGTCCTTTGCGTTTCTCCAGCACGCCGACCACCTGGTAATAAGCGCCTCCGACCTCGATGGACTTGCCCAACGGGTCTTCCTCGTGAAACAAACCCGTCGCCAAATCATGGCCTATCACGGCCACGTCCATGTGATGGAGATTTTCCGCTTCGCTAAAGAAACGACCTTTTTCCGGATTCGCGTTGTAGACCCATTCGTACGATGGAGTCGTACCCGTGAACTGAATGCCGTAAACTTCGTTGCGTTTGTAGCGCGCCGGGACCACAGTGATGGGCCGGCCGGGTTCTATCCTCGGAGAAAGCTCCACAGTTACATCTTTTATGTCGGGGCACTCATCCCGGATCGCCATGGTGTCTTCCCAGGTGAGCGGCTTGCGGTTGCGTTCTTCGGCTGTAAGGCTGCCTCGGAACCCGAAGTCAAAGCGAAAAACGAATAGCGTGTCGGTGCCGTATTGATCGAGAAATCCGCGAATATCCTGGTCCAGGCCGACCATGATCGACGCGACGGCAACGATGGCCATTATGCCGATGACCACGCCCAAAACCGTCAACAAAGACCGTGTCTTGTGCTGGCGCAGAGAATCGAATGCCAGCCGCGTGCTTTCGCCGATTTCAAAGTGCATGGTTGAAACCCGTGTAGACGTTGCAAGTAACGTCTCTTCTGTCTTCTTCCCTAAATCTCCATCCGCAACGCCTCGATCGGATCCAGCTTCGAAGCTCGGCTCGCGGGATAAAGTCCGAAAAACAATCCTACGATCGTCGACACGGCAAGCGACAAAATCACCGCGCCGATTGGCACCTGCGATGGCACAGGCGTAAGCAGTCTCACCAGCGTAGAAAGAAGATAGGCGATTAGTACGCCGGTCGCGCCCCCCACGGCAGCCATTACCGCCGATTCAACGAGGAACTGCATCATGATGTCGCGCCTTCGCGCACCCAGTGATTTGCGCACTCCAATCTCGCGAGTGCGCTCGGTCACGCTGGCCAGCATCACATTCATGATCACGACGCCGCCGATTACCAGAAACACAGAAACCACTCCGACCATGGTTGCGGCGATGGCGCCGGTCAGATTTTTCCACAAACTCATAATGGTGTCAGACGCCAAAATGCCAAAATTGTCATCAACTTTAGGATCAAGGTGGCGTCGGCCGCGCATCATGGTCCGGGCTTCGTCCTCGGTCTCCAGCATCCACTCGGGACCTCGCGCCTGGATGTTGACCGCCAGATCCAGATTCTGTCCGTGTTCGCCATACCGTTTTAAGAAAGTACGCACCGGGATGTACACAAAATTGTCTTGCGATTGTCCGAGGACGGTTCCAATGGGTTTGGCTACGCCCACTACCTGAAAGCCCATGCCATCGATGTAGATGGTTTTGCCAATGGGATCGACGGTGGGAAACAGCTTGGTGGACACATCCTGTCCGATGAAAGTCACCCCGGCTCGACCTTCGTTGTCCGCATCCGTGATGTAGCGGCCAGTTTCAGGTTCCTCGACATCCATGTCGGCGATGTTGGCCGTCACCCCGCGGATATTGATATCGTCCAACGCCTGTGTCCCCAGGCGAACCTTGCCGTTGAGTCTTACCTCCAGCCCAACCGCCTTAGGCAGCCTCATACCGTCCCGCAAAGCCTCAAAGTCGTCCCAGGTAATGTTGCGGTTGCGACGCATCGCCTTAAAGAAGTCCTGCTGGTTGGTGATGATGGGAAAACGCATCACGAGAAAAACATTGGAACCGAGATTGGCTACCCGATTTTCAATGTAGAGGTTCGCCCCAGTGATAATCGACACAACCAGAATCAGGACCGACACGGATAATGTAACGCCGAGCAGCGTCAGAGCAGAACGCAGTTTGTGCGCGCGTAACGCCGCCACAGCTTCGAAGGCAGGATCGCGGAACGCGGTCCCGTAACGCCTGAGCCGTTCTCGAAGTGGCGTGACGTTGACCTTCCGAACGGTTTTCGTCGGCGCCGCGACTGCCGTGGTTGAGGGGTCCATCGGGTGCACACTGTAATCGTATACGAGTGTCAGCCGGAAATGGTTCCAAGGAATCTCGGCTCGGCAATTTTTGTTCGGCGGCCCAAATCGTTGGTCCCGGCGGAGTTGTCCAATCTAGTCGCAGGGGGGCTTCGCTCTCTCTTTGCCTCGCAAATGCCTGCATTCCTGTGTGACGCTTCTGGTGTGATCGGCGTTCGAAATTCCGGGTGAGCATTCCATCGATAAAACTTCAAAATGTGTGAGATATAGGCGAGAATAGAGAGTATGAAGGCAGTCCCAGACGTAATCGAAGCGCCGGTCCAGCTCTCGCCGCGTGCGCGTTTTCGAATCGCCCTGATTCTGGCGATGGCGGCCGATGCGCTTCAAATCGTAGTGTTCCCGTTATTCGCCGAAGGCGCTTTGTCGCCGGCAGATGACGTGCTGGACTTCGGAGTCGCAGCCATCATGGTTCACCTGCTTGGCTGGCACTGGGAATTTCTGCCAACTTTCTTTGCCAAGCTCGTTCCCGGAGCTGACTTGTTTCCCTTCTGGACACTTGCTGTTGCCAACGTCTATCGCAAATGGAAGCAGATAACGATCCCCGCGGAAGAAAGTCCTGAGCAGCAACGAGCGCTTCCGGGGCCGGGAAATTAGGAGCGTCCCAGCTGAGTCTCTGCTGTGTTTCTCCGCGTGTTCCGCGCGGCCATACTCTTCGACCTCCGCGTTTTAAGACTTTGCCTTTGCCGAGCCAGCGTCAAAATCTTAAAACCAGAGAACGCGGAAAAGAGCCACAAAGTGCGCAGAGAAGTCGCACGCCTCCATGTCTTGGCAGATTGCTAACGGAACTTCCGAGACACACTAGGTACCCGGAGATGGCGCTCTAAGCAACCGCCTGTATGGTAAGGAAATCGGGAGTCGGCTTTAATAGCGTTCATGAGTTCAGCAGACGCTCAACAACTTTTCGCAGCCGCGTTCACGGTTCTAGAACGCAAACAATCTTCAACCCGCTGTACGCGCGCCAACGCTCTTTTGGAACGCAGGATGCCATTGCGCGCCCAGTTCGAGACTGCCGAATGCCGGCAGAAGCGCGTCCTGGAAAATGCCGCGGAAGCGCTATCGAAGTTGTGGAAGCGAACCCCGTAGGTTTGCTTTAGGATATCCCGCACGAGCGACGCTGCGAGCATTTTACGATCACAGCTCGCCCTACCCACGCTACAAGCTGCACTGGAAAATCCGTCGGAAATGATATAAGCTCTCTGCCCAAAAGCAGCATTCATTCGTTTTAATGAATGCTTTTGATCAGGTTGACTGGGGGTGGAACATGAAGCTGACCTGCAACTCCCACGACATCCCAGGTTATCCGCGGCTTTCCGCAATCGCCCTTGCTATTTTCCTACTGCTGAGTGCTTCCGTGGCGGCAGCTTCTTCGGCCTACGTACGCGTCAACCAGGCTGGATACGAAACTGGCAATTCGCCTTTTCACGCTTATCTTATGTCCAAGGTCCCGGAATCCGGAGCGACATTCAAGGTCGTGAATTCCGAAGGACACGTTGTTTACGAAAGCGCCATCGGCGCATTGCTCGGCACCTGGAGTAACAGTACGAAGCTGGTTTATGACGTTTACGCTCTCGACTTTTCCGCCGCCGGCGGAGATGTTTACACGATTTCCGTGGAGGGCCCGGCGACTGCGACATCGCCGCAGTTTGCGGTTGATGCGCCGGATGTGCTCTATCCCGGATTGCTGTTGAATACGCTTTGGTTTTACGAAACCGAGCGCGACGGGCCGGACTACATTCCGAACGCGCTGCGAACCGCACCCGGTCACCAGAACGACAAGAACACGACCGTTTACGATACGCCGCCGCTGAACAGCGACGATCTGATCATCACCACGGGCACCCCGCTTACTCCAACGGGAGCAGTCATTGACGGCGATGGCGGATGGTGGGACGCGGGCGATTACATGAAATATGTAGAGACCATAAGCTACACGACTGCGCTTATGGAAATTGGCGTTCGCGATTTTCCCAATCAGATGGGGCCGAATGCTCCGCAAAATCCAGCCGCGCCGCCGGTTTCGGTTTCTTACTCGGGCAATGCAGATGGAGCTCCCACGTCGTCCGATTTTTCCAAGGAAGCGCAATTCGGCTTCGCCTGGCTGATGGAGATGTGGGACGACACCAGCAAGACTCTTTACTACCAAGTCGACAACAGCCAGGACTGGAAGAACTTTCCTAATCTTGAAACCGAGTACGATATTTGGACGCTGCCGCAGGCGGCCGACGACTACAAACATTGCACCACGGACTATTTCTATATTTGCTATCGGCCGGGTTTTATCGCCGCGCCTGCCGGATCGCAAATCAGTCCGAATCTCGCTGGCCGAATGGCGGCCGCGTTCGCCGAGTATTACCAGCTTTATCGAACCACGGATCCGACGACGGCGAAGCAAGCGCTGAGAAATGCCGAAGACATTTTCGCGCTGGCCAACACTTCTCTGCCTGATCCGGCGAAGTCGGTGAATGGCGGCAGTTGCCCGTCCGACTGTTTGCTCACGATCATGCCATTCGACGGCTATCCGGAGAATGTGTGGGATGACGATATGGAGTTGGGCGCGACCGAACTTTATTTCGCGCTGGCGTCTGCACAAGAAAAACTGCCTGCGGGATTGCCGGTAAGTGATCCCGAGAAATACCTGGCTGACGCGGCGCACTACGCATCCCGTTACATCACCAAAATCTACGACACCGGCAATGAGGACACGCTCAATCTTTACGATGTGAGCGGACTGGCGCACTTCGAACTTTATCGCGCGTTGGGCATGGCGGGTGATCCTCGCGGGCTGGCTGTCAATCAAAGAACCATGCTCAAAGCTCTGAAGAACCAACTGGGCGTGGCCATCACGCAGTCGGGAAAAGATGCGTGGGGATTCGGCATTCCCTGGCAATACGGGGACACGACCTCGCACGGGGCGGGGCTCGCGGTGATGGCGAGTGAACTCTATTATCTGACGTCGTCGAACGGCTACAACTCGCGCGCGCAGAATTGGCTGGGCAACATCTTCGGCGGAAATTCGTGGGGATCGTCGTTCATCGTAGGCGACGGGACTACGTTTCCTAATTGCATTCAGCACCAGGTAGCGAACCTTGCTGGAGCGCTCGATGGAACCTCGGGCGGGACGCCGATTCTGTGGGGCGCCGCCTCGGAAGGCCCGGCCAGCGCGGCGACTTCGGGCACGCTGCCGGGAATGAAACTGTGTCCGGCGAATGGCGTCGATACGTTCAAAATATTCAACGGCAACGATGGCAAATACAATCGCTCGCAGGTCGCGGTTTACCGGGATAATGTTCAGTCCTACAGCACCACCGAGCCTGCCGTTGATCTGACCTCGACTTCGTTTCTGATGTTTTCCTGGAGAATCGCTGGGCGTCCGAGCTTCTGGACCAGCTCGATTGTTTCGGTCCATCCTCGATCCGTTTCCCGAGGTGGCCGCGATTCGGTCGCACGCTTAACGGTGACCGTGAAAAGCACGGGGGCCGGTGCTCCGCGCGGGAGCGTGCGCTTCTATCTCGACAGCGCAAGTGGCCAGTTGCTCGGCGAGGCTTCGTTGCATGATCACTCGCAGTTTATATCGACTGCCAGGTTGAGCGTGCGCGCGTCCGATCTGCGATTCGGGGTCAATCACATCGTTGCCTATTTTTCTGGCGACGGCAATGATGGGCCGTCTGCATCTTTCCCGGTCAGCGTGAGGGTCAAAGAATAGGCTGGCCAGCCTCTCGAGATTGTGGTGCATAATCTCTTAAAAAAAACGTTCAGTTCGACGCAAAATCTAGAAAACAAAGGGGTGGAAATTTTTCTGCCTGCTAGATCTATGGTTCTAAAGGTAGTTACGGGCAAAATCTTGGAAACATTGGAGTTAGCATGGTTTCTGGGCATCCGGCGATCCGTTTCCGTGCTGCGCTTAGAACTGGGATACCACGCGAAAGCCCTTTTCTTTCAGTGTTTTGCCGGTTAAGTGCTCCTCAGGACTACGTTACCTATCCTGGCGCCTGCTGGTCAAATAAAAAATCTGTGGATACCGCGCAAAATCTTGAAAACAAAAGACCGGAAATTTTTCTGCCTGCTAGATCTATGGTTCTTAAGGTAGTTAGAGGCAAAATCTTGGAAACATTGGAGTTGCGTTCGCCCCACGCCTCAGATTCATTCCGCGCGAGATCCTTCGCTCCGCTGGAGAAGGCGGGGGGCTTCAGGATGACGGTAAATTAAAATGAAGGATGCGCCAGCAGGTCCGGCTCACGGACCTGCCCAGGAGATGTGCCCGCTGTCAGGTTGTCAAAGATCGTATATTATCTTGTAGATAATAGTTACGTTTTTATATTATCACTATTGATGAGCTGGGTTCAAGAAGAAAGGGGACAGACAGAGGAGCAATTCCCGAATTGGAACGACGGGAGCGCATGGAAAAGAGTGGGTCGCCATTACGTCTGGGTTCAGCTGAGGAAAACCCCGCCCAAGCGGAGCTTGGACGGGGCACCCTTGAGAGTTGATCGAGCGCGATTATTCGGGGCACCGCGCGGCACGCTCTCTCACTGAACGACGAGTGTGAGCTTCGTGGAATGGACCAAGTTGGCTGAGCCAGAAGTGAAGGTGCCCGCCACAGTCAAATTGTAGGTGCCGGCCGGAGTCGCGCTACCGCCGCTGCCTCCCATACCGTTGCCTCCGCCGCAGGCCGACATCGTCATCAACAAAAAAAGCATACATAAGAAGATAGCTCCGAAAAATACCCGACCATGCCGCTTACGAGGTCTGCTGCTCAGCAGCACTAGCCCCGGCAATCCGGAGAATGCCAGCCACAGCGCGAGCCTGTTGCCGCCGCGTGGCAGGCCCGAAGGATATATGAGACTCGCCGAGGTTCCCGCAGTCGTCACTGTGACCGCGACCGATGCAGTTGTGGTGCCGTTGAGCGTCACCGAATTGGGTGAGACCGAGCACGTGGACTGAGCTGGCGCTCCGCTGCAAGTGAGGGTCACGGTTCGGTTGAACCCTCCCAAGGGAGCGACTGCGAGCGCGTAATTTGCCACCTGTCCCGGAGCGACGGTCTGCGTCGATGAGACCGACGGGGCCAGCGAGAAATCCTGGCCTGTGCCCGAAAGCGCCGCTGTCTGGGGGCTGTCCGCGCCGCTGTCGTTGATAGTCAAGGTTCCGCTCTGCGTCCCGGATGTGGTGGGGGCGAAAGTAACCAGGATCTGGCATTTCCCACCTGGGGGCAGACCTTTGCCACAATTATTGGTCTGACCAAACTCAGCGCTGGCCTCGATAGAAGTAATGCTAATCGCGTAGCTGGCGCTGAGCTGGATGGTCTGCGATTGGCTGGTCGTGCCAAGGATTTGTGCGAAGCTCAGGCTGGGAGGCGATAGGGTCACGCTCGCGGGCGTACCGACGCCAGTCAGCGGAACCGATTGCGGGCTGCCGGGAGCGTTGTCAGTGACGCTGACCGCGGCGCTTCGACTGCCCGTAGCTATAGGCGTGAAAGTTACGCTGATCGTGCAGCTGTTGTTTGGCTGTAGCGACGACGGACAGTTGTTGGTCTGGCCAAAATCGCCGCTGTCCGCCCCGGTAATCTGGATTGACGTGATGGTAAGCGGGAGGTTGCCGGTGTTCGTGAGGGTCGTTGTTTGGGGGCTACTGCTGACGCCCACGGTCTGATTACCAAAGCTAAGACTTGTTGGAGAGAATGTAGCGACTGGCTCCCTCAAGACCTCGTATGCCACGCCGCAACCATAGAGGGAATTGTCGCTGCACGGGCCGTCCCCTCCGTAGTCTGTCGTGCCATATAGGTTTCCGTCCTGATCGAGGATCAACCCGAGGAGCGGAAACGCGCCATCGCTACCCTGAAAACTATGGAGGACGCTCTCCGTCCATGCGCCGCCCGAGCCAGGGCTGAGTTCGAAGACTACGCCATGATTGCCCGCTCCTGCATTGCCAGCTGTGCCATACAGATTTCCGTTTTTGTCAAAAATCAGTCCTGAGGATGGCGTCGCTCCATCGTTCACGCCTTGGAAGCTATAGAGGAGACTTTCCGTCCAACCTCCGCTCCCGTTGGGACTGAGCTCAAAGGCCGTGCCACAGCCCGGGGCGCCGCACTGCCCCCCGCCACCCTCCGATGCCGTGCCATAGAGATTTCCGTTGTCATCAAAAATCAGACCAACCTGGGGAGTCGCGCCATCACTGCCGCCCTGAAAGTTATATAGCGTGGTCTTCGTCCAACCTCCACTTCCGTTGGGACTGAGCTCAAAGGCTATGCCGTAGCCATCAGTGCCACCCTGCGATGTCGTGCCATACAGATTTCCGGACGTATCAAAAATGAGTCCCGGGTTCGGGGAAAAGCCCTCGCTGTTCGAAGGAAAGCTATAAATGACCGTCTCTGTCCACTCCCCGCTTCCGTTTGGTCTTAGCTCGAAGACCGTGCCACATGGGAAAATAGTGCCGTCGTTACATGTAAGCTCCCCTCCGACCAAAGTTGTGCCATAGAGATTTCCGGAGCCATCAAAAATCAAGCCCTGGGGCTCCTGGCCATCAGGAGTGCCGTGAAAGCTGTAAAGTATGGTTTCGGTCCAGCCCCCGTTGGAGTTGGGACTGAGTTCAAAGACCGTGCCGAAATCGTCGGTCCCCCCAAGCCGAGTTGTGCCATAGAGATTTCCGGCCTGATCAAAAATCAGGCCGGCAAAAGGCGAATAGCCGGTGCTGCTGCCTTGGAAGGCGTACAGGATGGTCTCGGTCCAGCCCCCGCTCGAGTTGGGGATCAGTTCGAAGACTGTGCCACAGGCATCGGACGATCTACCCACATCACAACCTGAGCTTCCCCCGCCGGCCTGCGTGGTGCCATAGAGGTTTCCTGAGGAATCGAAGATCAGGTCGCTGCTCGGGTATGACCCATCATTGCCGCCCTGAAATGTGTACAGCGTCTGCTCGGGCCCGTTCTGCGCTTGGGGTTTTGCGCGCCGAAGTCGCGAGCGTCCGCGCTGGCGTTGCGCGATCGGCACGCCTTGCGGCAAGTGAAAAAGATTCGGGGGCAGTCCCGGCTGCGGTTCCTGGGCATAGGGCCGCGCGTTCGCCTGACTGGCGAGTGGTGGAGGAGCAAACTGCGCCTGGGCGATGGTCCCGGCGAGTATCAAGCTAACGCAGACGAAGTGGACGGGCTTCACGCGGCCCTCCTTAAAGATGGCGAAAAGAATCGGAACCCAGAGTCAGTGCGCAAGGTTGCCGAGGCCAGAGTCCGCCCTTGGCATGCTCCGCTTCCTGCTGAACCCCTGTCAAGCGGTAAAGTTTCGCGAGGATCTGCCGGACTGTAGCATTTTCCCCTCGTGCCCCTAACGCCCCGTGCGGTTTATTGACGGGGTGGGGTGGCGTCCGTAAGATGAAGCGATCTGGAAGCGGTTCGTCGGCTCACGCGGGATCGTCTCATGATCGGGCAAACTATTTCGCACTACCGCATTGTCGAGAAGCTTGGCGGCGGTGGTATGGGTGTGGTTTACAAGGCCGAGGACACGCGGCTCGATCGTTTTGTGGCGCTCAAGTTTTTGCCCGACGATGTGGCCAAAGACGCGCAGGCACTCAGCCGCTTTCGGCGCGAGGCGAAGGCTGCGTCGGTTCTGAACCATCCCAACATCTGCACGATTTATGACATTGGCGAGGAGAATGGGCAAGCGTTCATTGCCATGGAGTTTCTGGATGGGCTGACGCTGAAGCACCGGATTGCGGGGCGTCCGCTGGAAACGGAACTGATTCTGTCGCTCGCCATCGAAATCGCCGACGCGCTGGACGCGGCTCATTCGGCTGGCATCGTTCATCGCGACATCAAACCTGCGAACATTTTCGTTACCAAGCGCGAGCACGCCAAGGTGCTTGACTTTGGTCTGGCCAAAGTTGCAAGCGCTGCCGGTTCTTCCAATCAGGTGGCATCGGCGAACACGATGACGGTGGATGAGCAGCATCTTACGAGTCCTGGCTCTACGATCGGCACCATCAGTTATATGTCGCCGGAGCAGGCGCGAGCGAAGGATCTGGATGCTCGCAGCGATTTGTTTTCCTTTGGCGCGGTGCTCTACGAGATGGCGACGGGCACGCTTCCATTTCGTGGAAGCAGTTCGGCGGAGATTTTCAAATCCATTCTCGATGCTGCGCCCGCGCCGGCGCTGCGGCTTAATCCTGACTTGCCCGTGGAATTGGAACGCATCATTAATAAGGCGCTGGAGAAGGATCGCAACCTGCGATATCAGAGCGCAGCGGATTTACGAACCGATCTAACGCGCCTGAAGCGTGATTTTGATTCCGGTGGTTCTTCGGGCGTAAGTGCGCAGTCGTCCGCGAGCGCGGTCTCGGTGCAGCCTGTCGCTTCGAGCAGCGGTTCGCTTAAATATATTGTTGCCGGCGTGGTGGCAGCTCTGGCGATTGCGGCCGCTGCTGGCTTTTATTTCACGCGGGCAAAGTCCGATACGAAGAAAATCTCATCGATCGCGGTGCTGCCCTTCGTCAATGCCACCGCCGATCCGGGGAACGAATATCTCAGCGATGGGCTCACTGAAAGTTTGATCGGTACGCTGTCACAATTGCCGGACCTGAAGGTGATGGCGCGAAGCACGGTTTTTAAATTCAAAGGCAGGGAAGATGACCCGCGACAGATTGGCCAGAGCTTGCAGGTGGGCGCAGTGCTCATGGGGCGCATCACGCAGCACGGCGACGAACTGGGTATCGACGCCGATTTGGTGAACACCGCCGACGGCAGCGAGCTTTGGGGTTCGCACTACACACGCAAGGCGACCGATGTAGCGGAGGTGCAGGGCGACATTGCGCGTGACATCTCCAGCAGCCTGCGCATTCATTTGAGCGGCAGCGAGCAGCAGCGGTTGAGCCGCGCGTCGACCACGAATCCGGAAGCTTACCGGCTTTACCTGGAAGGCCGTCAGCTATGGTATGGCCGCACGCCGGCGGGCATCAAGAAAAGCATCGACCTGTTTCAGCAGGCAATCGG
>JBEKGG010000041.1:0-34262 GCA_050012915.1 Terriglobales bacterium
CCGAGCCAGGCTGGACATGCGGGCGGTCGAAGACTCGAGCGACAACATCAAACTCCCTTTCAGTTGGTCCTTGGAGCGTCGGAGTTCGTCGGCCGGAACATCTTCCAATTTAAGTTTGCGGAACTCGGACACGATTGACTGCACGACCTTGCCCGCCGATTCCCGCGAGGTGCCGGCATAAACCGAAAGGCAGCCAGTGTCGCGATAGGGATTCAGATCGCTGTAGATCGAGTAGGCAAGTCCCTGGCGTTCGCGAATGTTTTGGAACAGACGAGAACTCATGCCACCGCCCAGCAGCGTATTCAGGATGTACGAAGCGTGCCGTTTCTCGTGGGCAATGGGATGCGAAGGGACGCCAACGCAGATCTGCACCTGCTCGAGAGATTTCTTGTTGCGCATGATGATGCGAGGCACAATCTTGGGCTGCGGACTGTGAAATCCGTTCTTGACCGGGCTCATGTGCTGAAAATGCTTGGCCACCAGTTCCACGAACTGCTCGTGCTTCAGGTTACCGGCAGCGCAAATGATGAGATTGCCTGGGGCGAAACGCTGTCCGTAGAAACCGAGGACGGGATCACGTTCGAAGGTTTTCACGGTATCTTTGGTTCCCAGGATCGGCTTGCCCAGCGGATGATCCCGCCAGAAGTTCTGGGTAAAGATCTCGTGGACGAGATAGTCGGGGCTGTCTTCGTCCATTTTGATTTCTTCGAGGATCACGCCGCGTTCACGGCTAATGTCCTTTACATCAAATGTCGGATTGAGGACCAGGTCGCTGAGGACATCCATGGCAATGGGGAGATGCTCGTCCAAAATCTTGACGTTGAAGCAAATGCACTCCTTGGCGGTAAAGGCGTCCATGTTTCCACCGATGGAGTCGACCTGTCGCGCAATGTCCTCGGCGGAGCGATGCTTGGTGCCTTTGAAAACCATGTGCTCGACGAAATGGGAGATGCCATTCCATTGCGCATCCTCATCGCGCGATCCGGTCTTGATCCAGATACCAATCGAGGCCGAACGGATATGCTGCATCTGCTCGGTGATTATGGTCAGGCCGTTGGGCAGCAATTCGCGCTGGATATTACGTACTTCTTCAACCATTAGCTTTTCCTAAACTCCTCGCCAGACCGGGTCGGGGCGGGTCTTTACTATTGTTACACACCCGGGGAGTGTCGGCGAATCCATAGCAACTCATGTATAATCAATTAGTTAGATAGAATTTTGCTCAGGTTGAATGAGTCGCATGGGAGGAGTTTGGCGTATCTCTTCTAGAAATCAGATGAGCTTCGAGGGGGCGAAATCTATGAGTGAAGAGAAAAAAAACGTGCTTTTGGGCCTTACTCTTCGCGAGCTCACGGATTTTGCGGAGGAATCCGGCCAGCCCTCCTACCGCGGACGGCAATTGTTTGAAGCCCTCTATGGCCAGCGTGTCGAGTCTTTAGAGAAGATTTCCACGCTTCCGCAGGAGTTGCGGCGGAGCCTCGGGCAAACAGGCTTGTCGGTGGGGATTCCTGCGATCGAGAAGAAATTCGTTTCCACCGACGGCACGGTTCGGTACTTAATTGGCTTCGCCGACGGTCAAAGCGTTGAAACGGTCTGGATGCCGGAAGGCGACGATGGCGAAGCCGGAGACGGCAGCGAGGCTGGGAACGAAGTAGAAAAAGCGCGAGCCTGGGACCGCGCCACCATTTGCGTTTCGAGCCAGGTCGGTTGCGCCGTGGACTGCCAGTTCTGCTTGACCGCGCTGCTCGGAGTGAAGCGGAATCTCACGGCCGGAGAGATTGTCGGACAGGTCTGCGCCGTGCTTAATGATCAGCATGTGTCTCCACCTCAGAGTCGCGTCAACATTGTCTTCATGGGCATGGGCGAACCTTTTCTGAACTATGACAATTTCATCAAGGCAGTCAGCCTGCTAGCCGAGGGAGTGGGGATCCCGGAATCGCGCATGACGGTTTCAACCGCGGGAATTGTGCCTCGAATTTACGATCTCGGCGCCGAGCCGGTGCGGCCGAAACTGGCGATATCGCTGAACGCGCCCAACGACGTACTTCGAACGCGGCTCATGCCCATCAATCGCAAATGGAATCTGGAGAAGTTGGTCGCCGCTGCGCGCGATTTTCCTCTGCGGAACCGGGAAAGGCTAACCTTCGAATACGTTCTGCTTGATGGAGTGAACGATTCGGTACAAGACGCACGCGAACTCGGTGAATTAATCCGCGGAGTACGAGCGAAAGTAAATTTGATCGCCTTGAACCCGGGTCCTGGCATTGCATTCCAAACTCCCGCGGAAACCCGCGTGTTCGAGTTCCAGAAAACATTGATTGCCGCTGGTGTGCCGACGTTTATCCGCAGGCCACGGGGACGGGACATTTACGCCGCCTGCGGGCAGTTGAAGCGAACCGTGGAGCTTAAGGCCTCCTAGCGTGCCTTCGCGTCTTTCGTGGCAACGAAGTGCAAATGCTTTAACCACAAAGAACAGAAAAGGAAGTCTTTCGTGAAGATGTCAGTTGATGCCGGCTGCCTTGGCTTCCGGAAGTAAGTGGGGCGACTTGTAACTGGCCAAAACCGAATTGGCTGCATGCGCCGAATCCGTTGCCACGGGTAGTTCGATGCGGAATATCGCGCCACCCTCGGACCGATTTCGGCAGGTGATTTTTCCGTTGTGTTCCTGAATGATGCCGTAGCAGACGCTCAGACCTAAGCCTGGGCCCTGGCCGACCGGCCGTGTGGTGTAGAAGGGATCGAAAACCCGATCTGGTTCCTGCATACCCGGTCCGTTGTCGGAGAATTCCAGCACCACTAACGAATCCTCTAATCCCGCGGTCACGGTCAATGTGCCGCCGGTCTCGGTCAAAGCATGTAGAGCATTGTTGGTGACGTGCAGACATACCTGCAGGAGCTGGTTTGAGTCGCCGAGAACTCGCGGAAGGTCGCTGGCAATATCCGTGTGGACTTGGACATTGGGGCCGCGAGACTGGGGCAGGCAGAGTTTGACCGCGGTTTGCAGCAGCGCACTGATGTCCACGAGAGTCTTCTCCGCAGGAACCTGCTTGGCAAAACTCAGCAGGCTGGAAACCAGAGTGCGGGTACGGCGCACCTGCTGCTCAATTTTTTGCATGAGTGCCCGTTGTTCGCCGCTCAGATCAGTTGCGCCCAACAATTCCGAGTAACCCATCATGGCAGCAAGCGGGTTGTTCAATTCATGAGCGGCGCCGCCTACGAGTTGTCCCAGGGACGCCAACTTTTCCGACTGCACTAGCTGGGCTTGCACCCGCTTCAGGTTGTCGAACGATTCCTGAGAATCGATCAGCAATTGCAGGAGTTCGCGATCCAGCAGATGCTGTTTGAAGAAGACCAACCCGCCCATGATCAGCATGCTTGATAACGTAAGTACAAGCCGAAAGGTACGTACTCGCTGCGGGATTGCGCCATCGAATAAAGACCACAAGGCGAACAGCGGAAGCGAGCAAATGGTGAGCATCCCCAGCCTGGCTACCCATACTCCGTAGCTGCCGGAAACACGGGCAGGCTGCTGCTTGCCGGGAGAACGCAGGGCAAGCACGCCGATCACGGTGATCCATGCCATGGAGATGGCCAGAGGCACGTCATACAGGCTGCCGGAGTAATACACTTTCTTCGCCAGCGCCCAGTTCGCGATATAAGAGCTCAGCGCGTATGTGAGCCGCGCGCCAAATAAGTTTGCGTAGATGATTCGCCAGGAACCTTCGCTGCGCGACCAGAGCATCCCCAAACCAACCAGGAATACGATTTTCTCCGTCAGGTAGAGGATATTCAGGTTGTGGTCGTAACTCAGCTCGTACGGCTGCACGTACTGCCAGGGAATCACGCTGAATAGATAAAGATAGAGCCACCAGACCAACAACAAAGCGAAGTCGAGCGTTCCCAGACGCGTGGTGCGTTCCCTGGCTTGGAGGTGCGGCTGCATCGCCAGGGCCGCCATCATGGGGACGATATGGAGAAACAGTACTACGTCTCCGGCGAAGGGGTTTGGGAAATCCTTGCGCCGTAACACTTCGAAATACATCCAGAGGCCCTGGTAGGACATCCAGAAGGCCACGCCCAAGGTCATCAATACCCAGAACAGCCGGACCCGGCCGCGGGTCGCGAGAACGTTGAGCAGGAGCGCAACCGTGCCGGCAAGAAGGAGAATGAATTGAGTAGTATCACTGACAGCGGTAAGGGCAAAGCCTTTGTCCAGAAACAGCGATGCAGCCACCTGCACACATAACAATCCTGCGGCGACTGGGATCAATACTTTGGCGTGGCCGGACATGTTCATCCGTAACTGATTCTTAGGCACAATACACAGGAGGGAAAGTTACTCAAGTAACCATCTCCGGCGCATGGTCGGTGGGGGGTTAATGTTTGGTGCGAGTTGCGAGGGTAGGTTACTTCGGTTTTCAGGTGGTGTCCATAGCATTCTGGGCACTTCGGCGAAGAGCGCATCCGATCGGATTCCAAGGCTTCGCTCCAGGGGAGGGCGAGTCGGCCTCACGTGATTCTTTTTGTTCCGCGCCGCTTCACGGCTTTGATCGACAGGACGCCCGTCGCTCCACTGTTCATACGGTATTTAGATTGTTGGTGTTAGCTGCTGTTGGAGGAAGTTTTCGCTTGCTCTATGGCTCTATTACAAATAACATCCGCGTAACTATAATTCGTAGTACACGGTCGGATTCAATTTGCCATTCCAAAGCTTACGAGATCGATTCCTATGGAGGCTGCGCGCTCCTATGGGTACCGGCGAAGTACGCCGGACTGAACGCTGGCTGGCCACGGCTCGTGTGTCTCTCGCTCTGGCTTCGCTAGTCGCCATCTGGATGGACCCCGCAGAGGTTCGCTATTCGCTTTGGGCCTACGGATTATTGGCCTTCTACGTCGCCCAGGGCGTCATCATTATGATTTTCCTGCGAAGACGTCAGGAATCGACGCCGTCGTTCCGACTGCTGGTGCATAGCGCGGATGTGATTTGGCCAGCTCTCATCTCAGCTTTTGTTACTGGGCAAGGCAATCCTTTCTCGCTGTTCTTTGTTTTCGTTCTTGCGGCTGCCGCGTACCGCTGGGGTCTTTGGGAGACGATGGGAACCGCCGTGGCAGCGGTATTGGTGCTTTGGATCGAGAGTTTCTGCTTGATTAACCTGCACGTTGTCGATCGGGTGAATGGCTTCCTCTTGAGCCATAAACTCGGGTTGCCTCTTCTGCAAGTGAATGTCGCTGACTTCGAGCCCAAACACCTTTTCATGCGCTCCGTCGATTTGCTCGTATTGGGAATTCTGCTGGGATACCTGGCGGAGCAGCAAAAACAGCTGCGCGCAGAGAAGGCAGTCATTGCCAGAACGATCGGCAAGGCCAGGGTCGAGGCCGGGCTCACGGGCACGATTGGCGACATCGCGGGCGAACTGCTTTCGATGTACGGGGCAAAGCAGTTGGTCATCGCATCTCACGAGACCAGTAATTATCGCGTCTTCGTTGGCGAATTGCGCCGCACCGAAGGCGAGCATAACTTTCGCTGGTTGGAACCGTCATCGAGTGACCGCGAAATCTATTTGTATGAGTCTGCGGCCGCGACCTGCTATGCCCGACGAAACGGCGACCGAGACAACGGAAATTTTTCGCTTCTGGGATTAGATCAGCAAGGCAACAGAGTTCGGGATCTTACTCCCGAATTTCTCGCTCCCCTCGCGAAAAGATATGATTTCAAGAGCGTGATGACGGTGTCGTTTGCGTTTGGACGAGAATGGTCGGGACGAATCGTTCTGCTGGATCCCTCGTTGGCGGGCGACACTGAAGAAGAGTTGCGGTTTCTGGATGAATTGGTGCGTCAGGTTGGGCCGGCGGTCTACAACGTGCTTCTGTTGCGGCGTTTGCGACTGCGTGCGGGCGCCGTGGAGCGGGCGCGTTTCGCGCGGGAATTGCACGATGGAGCGGTCCAATCGCTGATCGCGGTCGAGATGCAGGTCGATGTGTTGCGCCGTCAATCGCCTGGCAAGCCTGGGTTGGTGACGGAGGAACTGGGCAGGATCCAGGGACTGCTGCGCGAAGAAGTTCTCAAGTTACGCGAACTTATGCAGCAAATGAAAACCCTGGACGTAGATTCCAAGAGGCTTTTGGGATTACTATCGGACACGGTGGAGAGATTCCAACGGGAGACCGGAATCTCGGCCCGCTTTCTTTCGGATCTGGACGAACTCAATATGCCGCAACCGGTGTGCAGGGAGTTGGCGCGCATTGTGCAGGAGGCGCTGGTCAATGTCCGCAAGCACAGCGGGGCGCGACAAGTGCTGGTGCGCCTGGGTTCCCGCAACGGCGCCTGGCATGTGTTGATCGAAGACGACGGGCAGGGTTTCCCCTTCGCGGGACGCGTCTCTCAGGCCGAACTCGATGACCAGGGAAAAGGTCCTCTAGTCATCAAGGAGCGCGTCCGTTTGATTGAAGGCGAACTCACGATAGAATCAAATCCTGGCCAAGGTTCACGTTTAGAAATTTCTGTCCCGCAGCGCCGGCAAGTCACCTATGGATAACCGACGACCGCAGCCGACTCGCATCCTGATTGCTGACGACCATCCTATTTTCAGGGATGGATTGCGGCGGCTTCTGGAAACCGAGCCTGACCTCAAAGTAATCGGAGAAGCATGCGACGGCGCCGAGGCGGTCCGTTTGGCAAGGCAGTTGAAGCCCGACATTCTGCTTCTCGATCTGGCTATGCCTCGCCATCCCGGGCTCGAAGCGTTGCGGGAGATGAGTTCAGCTTCGAACCAGAACTCGGTTCGAGTGATACTGCTGACTGCGGCCGCCGAGAAAAACCAGATTGTGGAAGCTCTGCAACTCGGGGCTCGCGGAGTCGTGCTAAAAGATTCTGCTACTCAGCTTCTTCTGAAAGCCATTCACACCGTGATGGCGGGAGAATATTGGGTTGGACGCGAGAGCGTTTCCAATCTGGTGCAGTACCTTAGAACTCTAGTGCAGTCCTCGGGCGAAGAAGCTCGGCAGAAGAAATTCGGTCTCACTCCGCGCGAACTGGAAATTGTTTCGGCGGTGGTTGCGGGATACTCTAATAAGGAGACGGCCGAATACTTTAAAATCAGCGAGGATACGGTGAAACACCACCTCAGCAATATCTTTGACAAACTGGGAGTTTCTACCCGGCTTGAACTGGCGCTGTTTGCGGTAAATCAATCTCTGCCTTTAAAACCAATCGCTTGAGCGATATGGCACTTTAGTGCCATACCCCGACACTTAGGAGCTATTGTTCGGCGCTCGCCAGATAATTACCATTTAGAGGACAACTGATATCAGGGAGTGTCTCTGCGGATTGTCAGCCCGGTAAATTCTTCTCGCCTGCAAACGGAGGAGTTAGCTGGGAAGCAAGGAGGAGTTCATGGCAAAGTGTATACGCCAACTGTGGTCGGATGAGCGAGGACAGGACGTCGCCGAGTATGCGGTCATGCTTGCAGTGATCCTGGTGATCGTAGTGGGCACCATTCGCCTGATCGGTGGTAATGCCAACAACGTGTTCTCGTCGGTTGCCAGCTCTATCGGACAATAAATAAATTCGAACTCCAGATTCTCGTTCCCCGCTGACAAGTAAGCTTGCCCGCTATCGTTCCATCCATCCGCTTCTCGCGGTTTCCACGTCGAGAGTTTAATTCTTTCCTCAGCAGTGAACGATTTTCGAACTCTTAATACCGCGCGTGGCGTTGCGCGTGTCGACTATGAGTTGTGAGTCGCGCACTATAGCGGCATAGTCGTAGTCGGAGTGATCGGTGACAATCAGCACACAATCGTACTGCCCGAGATTATCCAGCGGAGCGCATTTCATTTGCAGATCGTACTTGCGTCCTTTACCAACGGTCGGGAAATAGGGGTCGTTGTAGCTCACCTCGGCACCGTCTTTCTGCAGCAGTTCGATGATCGTCAGCGAGGGCGACTCGCGCAAGTCGTCGATATCCTTCTTATAGGCGAGTCCGAGGACGAGCACCTTGGCGCCGTTCAACGCCTTCTTGTTGCGGTTGAGCGCCTTGCCGACCGACTCGAGCACGTGATACGGCATGTTGGTGTTGATCTCGCCAGCCAGTTCGATGAAGCGGGTACGGAAATCCCACTCTTTGGCCTTCCACGAAAGATAAAACGGATCCACTGGAATGCAGTGGCCGCCCAGTCCGGGGCCGGGATAGAAAGGTTGAAATCCAAAGGGTTTGGTTGCAGCCGCATCGATCACTTCCCAGATGTCGAGGCCCATGCGTAACGACAACAGTTTCAACTCGTTGACCAGCGCGATGTTCACGCAGCGGTAAATATTCTCCAAGAGCTTGGTCATCTCGGCGGCAGCGGGCGAAGAGACTCGCACTACACGAGCGAAGATCGCGCCATACAATGCTGCAGCCAGGTCTGATGCTTTTGCATTCAACCCGCCTACTACTTTCGGAATGTCGCGCCGGGCCACGGTCTGGTTTCCCGGATCTTCCCGCTCGGGAGAAAAAGCGACGTAGAACTCTTCGCCGTTCGTAGTGTCGCCGCGTGAAGCCTTGAGGCCCTGCCGGTTCCCATTCTCCAAGATTGGAATCAACACTTCTTCCGTGGTGCCGGGATAGGTCGTGCTTTCGAGGATCACTAAATGTCCGGCACGCAAGTAGGGTGCAATGGACTTGGCCGTGCCCGTGATGAAACTCAGATCAGGTTCGCGGTATTCGTTCAGCGGCGTGGGCACGCAAATAATGATTGCGTCCATCTCGCTCAAACGGGAATATTCGGCGGTTGCGGTGAAACCCTTTTTTTTCGCTGCCTGAATCTCATCCCCAGGGATACGAAAAATATAGGAGCTCCCCTGTTCGAGCGTAGAGATTTTGCGGGCGTCGATATCAAACCCGGTCACGGAGAACTCCTGCTCGGTATAGAGCAGAGCCAGAGGCAGACCCACATAGCCAAGCCCGATGACGGCGACGCGCGCCTGTTTCTGTTCAATCTTGTTCTTCAGTTCGGGAAACAAAGCGGCAGGCATCGATTCAATGGTTATATTTGAAATTGGGGTCTGTCTAGGATTTTACCATGCTGAACTCCGGCACTCGTGGAGCGCGCGCATTGCTTACCGAAGCAACTTAAACATGTGATTTTTAAATATCTGGATTTCGCGTAGTCTGAAGCGTTCAAGAGACTAATTTTCAAGCCGCACAAAAGCGAATTCATGGGAAAACTCCGACTCGTCGCCATCGTCGCGGCATTATTTGTACTAGCCTTGGTTGCGTCCGGACGATTTCTGGTGGTGAATCAATTCCGCAAGTCGGACGTAATCGTTGTTCTGGCCGGAGAAACCGACCGGCGTCCGGCACGAGGGTTGGAACTGCTCGAACAAGGTTACGCGCCGCGGTTGATCCTCGATGTTCCCGCCGAGGCCAAGATTTACCAGTGGAGCCAGACGGAGATTGCACGAAAATATGTGGAGGGGCTGCCGCAAGCCGCCGCGATTGCCATCTGTCCTATCTACGGACGCTCCACCAGGGACGAGGCTCAAGACGTAGCCCGTTGCCTTGAAGGGGTCAACGTCCGCAGCGTCCTGCTGGTCACTTCCGATTACCACACCCGGCGCGCGCTCAGTATTTTCGAGCGGGCTTTGCCGGCGGACTACAGCGTCGCTGCTGCCTTCGATGGCAGGGAGTTTGGCGTGGAGTGGTGGCGGCATCGAGAGTGGGCTAAGGTGAATTTCGAAGAGTGGTCGAAGCTGATATGGTGGGAACTCATCGACCGGTGGCGCTAAAGTTCGGCTCGCCCCGATGGTGCGGGGTGACCACGGTAGGCAATTGACGGTCGATGGTTCGCGGGCTAGCATCAACACGAAGAGTTTGTGTTATGAGTGTGCGTAGACTCCGAAATGTAATCTGCTGGATGCTGATCGCCTTAGTTCCCGCGTCTTTGCTCGCGGCCGATTCTGGCGGAGCCATGCTCTATGGCAGAGGACCGGTCTGGCTCAACGGTGTCCCCTTGCCCAATTCCTCCGCTGTTTTCCCGGGCGATCTAATAAAGACCCAGCCAGAGTCGATTGCTACACTCGACGCATCAGGCTCGGGCGTTACCGTCTTGCCGGACTCGCTGGTAAAGTTTGACGGGAAGGGCGTGACTCTCGAGCATGGGAGCATTAATGTAGCTACGTCTGCAGGTATGGTTGCGATTGCTGGAACGGTTACGGTGACACCGGCTTCGAACACTTGGACAGAATTTGAAATCGGGGATACAGACGGAACGGTTCAGGTCTTCGCGAGCAAGGGCAGTATCAACGTCAATTGTGGGAAGGGCACTGCCAATCTCACCGAGGGCGAACGGGCGAGTCCCGACGACTCTGGGAACTGCAACAAGAAAAAGCGGAAGGGCGGCGGAGCGCTTTTTCCGCAAAGCGGCACGTTCTTGACGAATCCGTATGTGTTAGGCGGAACCGCGGTTGGCACGGGCGTGATCCTTTGCCTGCTTCTGTGCAATTCTTCTCAACAATTTATCAGCCAATACAAGCCGTAGAAAATATTCCATCGAGTTAGCGTTCTTTTGCAACTGACTCGAGGCGAGGATCATACGCCAGTGGCAGGACCACAGCTTCTGGCGACCTGCGGGCTCGCCGTCTATGGTGATACCGGCCGAAACGTGGCTCCAGTGCGGCCACTGTGCAAAGCACATAGAAGAGAGCGGCGTTCGCCGGGATCTCCAAGTTGAAATCTACTGAACTATGAACCAGTATGCCCGTCACCCCAAGCACGGCGGCTAAAGAGACAACGGCGTTCGTGTCGTATGGAAAATGTTTCAACTTCTTAAAAGCGGAACGGAATAAGGTCAGCAGGAACCACAACATCGTAGCGAAGCCGAGCGCGCCCATTTCAACCAGCAATTCCAAATAATCGTTGTGAGCGGCACCCACCTGGAGATTAGTAAACAGGCTGCTGAACTGTGGGTAGATGTCGGGGAATGTTCCCAAACCCCATCCCCAGACTGGTTTGAGAGCGAATATTTTGATTGCGTCACGATCAATCGTGAGTCGCGTTCCGCCGGACAACTCGGTTCGGGCAACACCGTGTACGCTTGCCAGACGGTCCAATAATTCAACGCCACCGAGCCAAGCCAGTAATGCCAGCGCAATAACCAAGAAAGCAGTCAAGGCAAAAGCTGCCCGTCGGTTTTTTTGCCGCGCAAACAAAATGGCAGCGAGCAAAGCTATTTGCACGCCGAAGGCAGCCATGCCACCCCGTGATCCAGAAAGAAAAATTGTGCTCGCCATTACGGCTGCGGCAAAAGCTGCGAGCGCCCTTCGGGAGTCTCGAACGCCGTCGGAAAAAGAAATGACGAGCGGGATGGGAGCCAGCATCTCCATAAGGCCCGCATAGTGGTTGTGGTTTACATACGGGCCGTATATCCAACCGCCAGATGACGGGGTCCGAAGCCAATACAACTTGCCATTAGAGGCAACGCCCTGCACCAACGCGAACAGAGCGACGGCAAAACCGTATCCTGAGAATACCCACGCCAGAGCCTTCACCTGCGATGTTCTGCGCAGACACTGAACTGTCAGGAAACACAGCAAGCCATAGCCGCAGTAGAGCAGGGCGGCGGAGGACGTATTGAAACGATAGGCGGTGCGTCCGGTGGCGAGCTGCCAGAGAACGAGACCCGCGAAAAACATCATCGGGAAGAACAACGGGTTGCCCATGATTTCCAATTCGCCAGCCGCGAACTGTCGTGCAGCCCAAAGCACGAAAAGCAAACCGGAGCCGATCTGCAAGATCGACATCGACCATGATTCCACCGCACCAAATGCGAGCGGTCCAAACAGGAGGAGCCCAACGACTCCGTACAACAGCGCGTGATCCAGCTTCGAGAGGACAGATGGATGCGAACTCGACTCAACGGTCAGAGTAATCGGGAGTGGGGAAGTCACTGGGCACCTGCCAGGATTTGTTCCGTCGAGTGGCTCTCGGTTAGTCGGACGTCGCCAATCCACAATTTGCCACGAATCGCATTTCCGGGGGGCACACGCTGTATCCGTAAGACGAGCAGCCGAGTATCTGGCCCAGTGGTGAATGTCCCTCCTGCCTGCTTCCAGAAATCTGCGTCTTTAAGTTCTTCGCTTGTGAAGTAACTTGCTCTGCTAAATCGATCCTCCAGCAGAAAGCGTGGCCCACCCGCGCCCTCCAGGCCTTGCGATTTGAAATAGGCGGAGAACTCGTACTTTGTATTGGGTTCGACTGGAATGAGTTGCCGGATCCCAGCATCTTCAATACCCCGACTGTCGAAGACGATGGAAAGAGAACGGTGGCCGGAATGAGATTCGGTTGGATCGAGGGCGAGCGAGACATCGGATGATTTTTCGTAAAGCCAATCGAAGCCGCCATTCAGTACCGGCAAACCGAAATCGCCGTTAACCACCAAATTCTCGGGCGAAGCTTGGTATGAAGAAAGATCGGAGAGATTTGCAGCTTGCCGCCATGCTTGGTCGGCCAGTGCGACATCGCGCCGATCGATAAGATAGCGGACATAATCGAAAACGTGATGCGTTTCCACCGGGTGCTGGAGTTGCACAATCTGCGTCCAGACTTTTGCTGCCGCGGCCGATTCATTCTTGGAGACGAAGAAATCCAGGAACGCCGAGTAAACTTCGGCATTGGACGGAACTATGTCGCGCAGAAGAGCGTCGATATTCGGTTTTATCCGCCAGCAGCGATCCAGGGCTGCAGGCGGCAAATAAGGATCATTCGCCAGAACCACGCGGAATTCCTGCAACGCCTTATTCGTTTCGCCTAGAGCCCAGTAGAAATTGGCTGCCTCCCAAGCAACTTCGGGACCAGCGCAGTCGCTGATTTGAGGAATTGTGTCGCCATCTGCGGTTCATTCTGAGTCTGCAAAAAAAAATGCCCGAGCCGGTATTGATAATCCGAGTTGCCCGGTTCGAGTCGGGCGGCCAATTGCAAGCTTGCGAGATCAAGCTTCGTGGAAAAGTAATCGGCCAGGAATTGGTTGGCTATCAATCCGATGTAAATCACCGTGAGCGCCAGACACGCGCCTGAAAAGATCAGCTTACGGGATGGACTTTTAAGCGCAATCTTCAAGAGAGCGGTTTCGTGCGCGTGAGTTCCGCCGGGATTCTGGCGCACGCTAGGCACCGGCGGAGGTAGCTTCAGAAACTGCTTCCTCCGCGGCCGTCAGTGGATCCTCTTGATAGTATCCGTGGCCGTATTTCCCCTGATACTCGTAGTGATAGTAATAGTCTGGCGAATTGAGATCGACCGCGTTCACCAGCACACCGCAGACTCTCGCGTTCACTTGCATGAGGATGTCGCGGGCGCGCCGCAACGCCGGCTTCGTGGTGTGGCCGGAGCGAATCACAAGAACGACAGCATCGGCGTCGGTCGACATCACCACGGCGTCCGTGACCGATAACGTCGGCGGCGAATCTATGACGATGTGGTCGTACTGTTTTCGCAACTCCTCGAGAACATTTTTCATTTTGGCGGAAGCTAGAAGTTCGGCTGGATTCGGCGGCGGCGTTCCAGCGGGCAGAATAAAAAGCTCAGGCAGAATCGTGGATGGAATGATCGCCTGTTGAAGAGTCGCAGCTCCGGTCAGCACGTTGCTAAGGCCGATTTTTGGGCCCATGCCGAGTGTTTTGTGAATGCTGGGCCGGCGCAGGTCGGCGTCAATCAGCAAAACCCGCGTGCCTTTCTGAGCCAGCACGATTGCGGAGTTCACGCTAGTCGTGGTCTTCCCTTCCTCAGGAAGAGCGCTGGTGATGAGAATGACGGTTGGAGGTCCTCCAGCAAATGTGAGGAGCAATGAAGTACGCAGCGCGCGGTAAGACTCCGCCATCTGCGACCTCGGACGTGACTGGGTCACAAGTTCCACGGCTTCTTTTGACGATGCCAGAGCCAGCTTCTGCTGAGCGCCCAGTTCTCTGGTGCTTCTGGATCCCAGAGGAATCATGCCCAGCGACGGCAGACCTGAGATGATTTGTGCCTGCTCCGGGGTTCGTACAGTGTTGTCCATGCTTTCCAAAAGAAAAGCCAGCCCGATGCCAGTGGAAAGTCCCAGCGCCAAAGCAAAGCCGAGATTTCTCAGGAGGTTTGGTCCCGATGGTGAAGTGGGGACGCGAGCCACGTCGACGATGCGGAAGTTGTTCGACCTTAGACCCGCAGTAACGCCGGCTTCCTTTAATCTCTCCAGCAGACCTTCGGAGAGCGTGCGATTGGAGTCGACATCGCGCTTGAGCAGGCTGTATTCAATGGCACTCTCGTTGAGCTTGTTCGCTTCCTGCTTTTGCTGCTCCAGCGCAGTGCGCAGCATGCTCTCGCGCTGCACGGCGGCAAGATAGTCGCCGCGCAAACGCGCAGCCACCTTGCGAATTTCGCTCTGAATTTCAGCGTCGACTTCCTTAAGTTGGCTATTGAGCTGAGCCAGTTTTGGATAGGAAGGTCCGAATTGCGTGCTCAGTTGCGCGACTTGTATCTTCAGATCAGCCTGCTGTTCGCGGAGCTTTTCGAGCAGCGCTGAATTGGCGCTCGATCCTCGGGCTGCGCCGTCAACATTCGCGGCCGCTGTGATTGAATCTGAATCTCCGTTCTGCACCAGGTGGTAGATCGATTCTTTTTCCATGCGGACGGATTCGGCCGTGGTCAACTCCCGGTTCAATTCGTCCAGTTTGGCGGTGGTGATGTTCTGCTTTTCGTCGATCCCCAGAATTTCGTGATCCTTCTGGTACTTGACCAGTTTTTCCTGCGAGGTTTCCACTTTTATCTGAAGGTCGACCAACTGCTTGGAAAGCCAATCCGACGCCTGCATCGTAGATTCGAATCGGGTCTTGAAATTCTGTTCTACGTACGTGTTGGCCAGCGTATTTACGACCCGGGCCGCGATGTTTTTATCTGGACTTCGATAACGGACTTCGATGATTCTCGTATTCGGGACGAGCGCTACTTGAAGATTGTTTTTGAAGATAGCCAGAACAACCGAAGTCCTTGCGGAATCCGGTTGCATCGCATCCGTTGTTAATTCCAAGGACGAAGATGAAGGCGAAGACTTGCCCTTGGCCTCGAACTCGGGTTGCTTATCCAGATTCAGTTGCCGTATGACCTGGAGAGCCAAAAGATCGCTCTTTAGAATTCGCACTTCGGTATCCAGGTCAGTCGGGTCGTAGTAGTCCACACTGCTGGATGAGTCTTTGAGGTTGAAGGTGACCGGGTCCATCTTGTTAATGGCAATACTGCCGACGGCTTCGTAGATGGGCGCGCTGCGCAGCGTTGAAATCGCAACCACACCCATGACCAGCGCCAAACTTCCAATGACGACCCATTTGTTCTTGATCAGAATCCGCAAGTACTCGCGCAGAAGAGAATCTTGCGCCGGAAAACTTGGATAGCCAGCGGGTGCGGCGTTGCGATTGAACTCAATGGGAAGCGAAGTCTGGAGTTCGCGCAGGATATGGCCATTCACTGGTACGAGCGGTCCCGAGTCCATCAATACTCCCGGAGAAAATCTGGGCGGCGGAGACTGCGATTAAGTTCGTGTTCTAGTCTCTTATTCAAACCAGCACCGCAGCCCGAGTCCCTGTCACTCTTTCTCATCTAACAATTGGGCTCAGTCTAGCACCGCAAGGTAAGGAGTCATCGCTCCGAATTGGACGGGTTCCTTAGTGTTAACGGGGGTTCCTGCAGGCTTAATTGGCGCCAGTCTCCGCTATACTGGCGCTGGCAAATTGTATTTTTAATCTATGTGAATGGCGAATCGATGCGGGTTTGTCCGCCACAGTGCATTTTTGCCACGAGGAATTCCGATCGATGAACTGGTCTGAACAGGTTGTACTGGTAACTGGCGGGACGGGTTCATTCGGCAGAAAGTTTGTCGAGCTGATGCTGAGCGAATATCGTCCGCAGAAGCTGATCATCTTTAGCCGTGACGAACTCAAACAGCACGATATGCGGGCTACGGGTTTCGATCATCCAAGCTTGCGCTACTTCATCGGAGACGTGCGCGATGCGCAGCGATTGGAACGCGCGTTCGCCGGAGTCACGGTCGTAGTTCACGCCGCGGCGCTCAAACAGGTTCCAGCCTGCGAATACAATCCGTTCGAAGCCATCCAGACCAACATCATGGGTGGCCGCAATGTTATCGATGCAGCAATCAATCGCGGCGTCCGCCGCATTCTGGCTTTGAGTACTGACAAGGCCGTGAATCCTATCAACCTGTATGGAGCGACGAAACTGTGCGCGGAGAAAATGTTTATTCAGGCAAATTCCTACTCCGGCGCGCAAGATACTCGATTCAGTTGCGCACGGTATGGCAACGTGCTGGGCAGCCGGGGCAGCGTGATTCCGCTGTTCCAGGAGCAGCGCAAGCGCGGCAAAATTACCATTACCGATTCCCGCATGACGCGTTTCTGGATCACGATCGAACAAGGAGTCAGGCTGGTGGTTCGCTGCATCGAGCAAATGCACGGCGGCGAAATTTTCGTTCCCAAGATTCCGAGCATGAAACTGGTGGAAATGGCGACTGCAATCGCGCCTGGATGTGATGTGGAATCGGTCGGGATCCGTCCGGGTGAGAAACTGCACGAAGTGTTGTTATCGGAAGATGAAGCTCGTCACACGCTGGAAGTGGATGGCATGTACGTAATCCAGCCGGCGCACCCTTGGTGGCGAAAAGAAAATTGGAAGCAAGCGCGTCCACTTCCCGACGGTTTCTGTTACACCAGCGATAACAATCCGCAGTGGTTGAGCGCCGAGGAACTCTATGAACTGGTCGGTGAGAGTGCTCCGTCGATTCTTCCTTGGCCCGAAGAAGAAAAGCTACGGGCTCCGGCCTAAAGAAAATTCATGAGCGTAGCTCCGGTAAGCGATGAAGTGCTGGCTATCCACGGCGGATCGCCTGTTCGAGAGACTTTGTTGCCCTATGGACGGCAGTCTATCGACGAGAGCGACATTCAGGCCGTGGTGGAGACGCTACGCTCCGATTGGTTGACCACAGGTCCGAAGGTCGCCGAATTTGAAGATACCATCGCTGCCCAGGTGGGCGCGAAATATGCTGTCAGTTTCAGTTCTGGCACGGCCGCTTTGCATGGAGCTGCTTTCGCCAGTGGGCTGCAAGCAGGTGACGAGGCCATCACCTCTCCGCTGACCTTTGCCGCGACGGCAAACTGCGTACTGTATCAGGGTGCAATACCGGTTTTCGCCGATGTTCTTGAAGACACGCTGAACCTCAATCCAGAACTAGCAGCTGCGCGAATCACGGCACGCACAAAAGCAATTCTTCCCATCGATTATGCAGGCCATCCCGCTGACTTAGATTCTTTTCTGCAACTGGCTGACCACCACGGCTTGATCGTGATCGAAGACGCTTGCCACGCCTTGGGCGCGGAGTACCGCGGACGCCGCGTCGGCAGTGTGGCACACATGACCGTCTTCAGTTTTCATCCGGTAAAGCATTTAACGACCGGCGAAGGAGGTATGGTCACGACCGACAATTCGGTCTTCGCTGAGACACTGCGACGCTTTCGCAATCACGGGATCAGCAGCTCTGCGAGGCAGCGGCAGAGTGCGGGGCAATGGCACTACGAGATGGTTCTGCTTGGCTTCAACTATCACCTGACCGATATGGCATGCGCCCTCGGCCTTGGGCAAATAAAAAAACTGGAAGCGAATCTTGCACGACGCCGACAAATCGCAGCCCGGTATAACGCCGAGTTTCGCGAAGTGCCGGGAGTGCTGCCGCCCCAAACCCGGCTGGACGTAAATCCCGCTTGGCATCTTTATCCGATACGCCTGGATTTAAGCAAGCTTTCTGCGGATCGAGGTGAAGTCTTTCAGGCGCTGCGCGCGGAAAATATCGGTGTCAACGTTCACTACATTCCAGTTCACCTTCATCCGTATTACCGCGATCGCTTTGGATACAAAGGCGGGGAGTTTCCGGTGGCGGAGGCCGCCTACGAATGCCTGATCAGCTTGCCGATGTTTCACGGCATCACGGACGGAGACGTTGACGATGTGGTTCGAGCAGTGGGCAAGGTTTTGGCGCACTTTGAATCGAGTTTGTGAGACATGAATACACTCGTCATCATGCAGGCGCGGATGGGCAGTACGCGGCTCCCGGGCAAGGCTCTGCTGCCGGTGGCGGGGCACCCTAGCGCGCTTCTGGCAGGCTTGCGCGCGGGTACGCGAGGTGCTCGGGTTTTATTGGCTACATCCAGTGAACGATTGGATGATGTCTTGGCGGAAACATTCCGCAGCCGCGGGATTCGAGTCTTTCGTGGGGCGTTGCATGATGTCCTGGATCGCTACCACTCTGCAACTGCGGATTTGCCTGGCAATCATATTGTGGTCCGGCTCACGGGCGATAACCTGGTCCCAGACGGAGATCTAGTCCACGAATTGAAGTCTGCGTTTGCTTCGTCCGGAATCGAATATCTGACGACCGACCCTCATCAAGGCCGACTGCCTTATGGACTTGGAGGCGAGGTCTTTTCGGTATCTGCGTTGCGAAAGGCGCATGCCAACGCTACCACGACTTATGACCGCGAACACGTTGGTCCTTGGATGAGCCGGAATTGCCGGTCGGGAACTTATATCCCAGAAAAACTGGGAAGCCACGACTACAGCCACTTGCGATGCACTCTCGATGACGACGAGGACTATCACAGAATTCGGCGGCTTTTTTACGACGTAGACGATGTCGTGCACATAGGATGGTTTGAGTTACTGCAAAAGCTCGGATCGCTTCCGGGAGAGCCGCTGTTTCGTGTGCCCTTCAAGGCTATCGCCGGCCGAGTGCACAGCGAGTTGACCCTGGGGACTGCTCAATTGGGGATGGAGTACGGAATTGTCAATCGCCACGGTAAACCTTCGCAACACCTTGCCACTGCGATGGTGCGGCGTGCGATCTCTCACGGCGTGAGTGCACTCGATACTGCGCGAGCTTACGGAGAGGCTGAACCGATCCTGGGCCGAGCGCTTTCCGGGGCGTGGCGTTCACGAGTGGAAGTCGTCACGAAACTCGATCTGCCGGAGTCTCTTCGAACGGATGCGAACCCTGAGGCGGTACGCACTGCGGTTGACGAAAGTGTGGCGCAGTCATGCGCGGCGCTGGGCACCAACCAATTGAATACGCTTTTGCTGCACCGCGATGCGCATCGATACTTGTGGGGAGCCGCCGTCTGGCACCGATTACAGGAGTTGCGCCAAGAGGGATTGATTTCCGTTCTAGGCACCTCAGTGTACGAACCGTCGGAAGCGCTGGATGCGCTCGAGGATAAGTCAATTCAACATCTGCAGGTGCCGTTGAATATTCTCGACCGACGCTGGAAGTCAACGGGCGTAGATAGGGCCCTTGCCAAGCGTCCTGATGTAGTTGTTCATGCTCGGAGCGTCTTCCTTCAGGGAATTCTAATCAACTCGGCCGAGTGTTGGCCGCCTGCGACCGGCTATGACGCAGCATCGTGCATCCGGCAACTCCACGCGCTGGTCAAACGATTCGATCGGGTGAGCGTGGCTGATCTCTGCGTTGCCTATGTGCGAGCGCAGTCCTGGATTACCAGCGTTTTAGTGGGATGCGAAACGATGTCGCAATTAGCGGAGAATCTTGAACTCTTCCGGTTGCCCAAGCTGACCCCGGAACAGTGTGAAGAAGTGGAAACGATTGTGCCCGCTGCTCCCGATGCGCTTTTGAATCCTTCGCGATGGAATCTCACTCATGAACCCGCTTGCTGCCACTGACGCCGTATCGAAGTTTCGTCTCGACGGGTGCGTGGCTTTTCTATCAGGAGCAACCGGGCACCTGGGAAGGCGAATGGCTTGGGCACTGTGCGACGCTGGCGCCCACGTGGTTCTCAACTCTCGCAGTCGAGAAAAGCTCGAAGCTTTGGCCGAACTCTTGGTCAGCGGCGGTCGCGAGGCATCGGTCGCCTGCTTTGATGTAACGAATGAAGACGCTGTGCGCGAATGCATTGCGTCCATCGGCGAGCGGCACGGACGATTGGACATTTTGGTACACAATGCGGGCGCGGGTGCGCCGGGCACAATCGACAGTGCGAGTGCCGAAGACTTCGATCAAGTCTATCGGGTGAACGTAGTGGCGGCATTCCAACTGCTGCAAACATCGTTGCCTCTGCTCAGAAGCTCCGCACGCGAGCGGCCAGGTGGCGCGTCAGTGGTTAACGTTGCTTCCATGTACGGGATGGTAAGTCCCGACCCGTCGATCTATGGCACGAGCGGTGGCAACAGCCCACCGTGCTACGGAGCAGCCAAGGCTGGCGTAATCCAACTCACGCGTTATGCGGCATGCCACTTCGCGCAAGACCGCATCCGTGTCAACTGCATTAGTCCGGGAGCATTTCCAGCTTCACAATATTTGAGCCGTGACCCTGGATTCCACGAGCGCTTGAAAGCCAAAACCCCGATGCACCGTACTGGAGAACCGGACGAACTCCAAGGACCGCTGTTGTTTCTGGCGTCCGATGCTTCCTCTTACGTTACGGGCATCAATCTCGTCGTAGACGGAGGGTGGACCGCTTGGTAAGAATTCCGCTCGGTAGCTTTCGTTTAGGAATCGAATTCTGTGCAAGTTTTTTAGTTGGGGCTGAATAATGGCGACGTTGAAGTTGGGACGCAAAATCATCGGCGATGACAAGCCCACCTATTTTGTGGCGGACATTTCGGCGAATCACGACGGAGATCTGGAACGCGCAAAGAACCTGATTCGACTTTGTGCGCAGGCCGGAGCTGACGCGGCAAAGTTTCAAAACTTCCGAGCTCCGAGGATCGTTAGCGAAAGGGGCTTTCAAACGCTGGGCCGGCAACTTTCGCACCAGTCCAAGTGGAACAAAAGCGTTTTTCGCGTGTATCAAGATGCCAGCTTGCCCTGGGAGTGGACGCCCATTCTCAAGCAGGAATGCGTATCCTGCGGCATCGATTATTTCTCGGCTCCGTACGATCTTGAAGCGGTGGAGATGCTCGATCCTCATGTAGAAATTTTCAAAATTGGTTCTGGCGATATTACTTGGCCTGAAATGCTGCGCACGATCGCCGAGAAACAGAAGCCTGTGTTACTCGCGACGGGAGCGTCGGACCTTGCTGAGGTGCAGCGTGCGGTTGAACAAATCATGGCCATCAATCCGCAACTCGTCCTGATGCAATGCAACACCGACTACACAGGCAGCCTGGAAAGCTTCCGGCACATTCACCTGAGAGTGCTGGACACCTATCGCGAAATATTTCCCGGTGTGGTCCTCGGTTTGTCCGACCACACTCGGGGGCATGCGACTGTGCTCGGCGCGGTCGCACTCGGCGCGCGAGTGATTGAAAAACATTTCACCGACGACAATCACCGGGAGGGGCCCGATCACCCGTTTTCAATGACCCCGCAGGCATGGCGTGACATGGTGAACCGCACCCGCGAACTTGAATGCGCGTTGGGCTCTGCTCTAAAGACAGTGGAAGATAACGAACGCGAAACTGTGGTGGTGCAACGTCGATGCCTACGAGCGTCAACGTATCTGGGCTCGGGAACGGTGTTGCGGCCGGAGATGCTTGAAGCTCTTCGTCCCGCTCCTCGCGATGCTGTGATGCCGGTTGATTTGCCGCGAGTGACGGGGAGAACTCTGATTCATGATTTACCGGAGGGTGAATATCTGAGGTGGAACATGCTCGCTGGAGTCGGGGAGGCGAACTAATGCGAATCCTCTACTTCACCGACAACAGTTCGGATCACAATCTCAGATTTCTCGAAATGTTCATCTCACATGGCATTGAAGTTATTTTTCTGGACGCCACGCAGGACGCAACTACGGCAAGGCCAGTGCCCGTCGGGGTACAAAGCGTGCGCTTCCAACGGAGCATCCCGCGTGATGCTGATCCGAGCCAGTATGAGAGCATTGTGGCTGAGTTGAAGTCCTTGGTGAGAGATCTTCGTCCTGATGTGGTGCACGCAGGTCCTGTCCAGACTTGTGGATATGCTGCAGCTCTTTCCGGTTTTCATCCGTTGCTAGTAATGCCGTGGGGCTCGGATCTGATTGCTTACGCGGACCGGAATCCGGAGTGGAGGCTTGCCACCGAGATTGCACTCCGGGCAGCGGATGGGTTTTTCCCTGATTGCGATGCGGTTCGCGCCGCCGGTGAGCGTTTCGTCACCTTTCCGAATGAACGGATGGTGCAGTTTCCATGGGGAATTAAATCTGGTTCCTTTTCGCCGCACGGTCCGGCGGTGTCTCGCGACAGTCTCGGTTTCAGTAGTGACTCGTTCACGTTTATCAGTACGCGGTCCTGGGAGCCTGTCTACGACATACCTGTTCTGGTCCAAGCTTTCCACCGGGCGTGGAAACAGAACAGTCGACTGCGCTTGATTCTGCTCGGCGACGGCTCGGAAGCTGGCAGTGTTCGGAACTTCATCGCTGAGCACGGCTTAAACGATGCCGTCGCAACTCCGGGATTAGTTCCCGCTGCAGAGATGCCGCGTTGGTTCCGCGCCGCAAACGCATACGTGAGCTGCACCAGGTCAGACGGAACCTCGATTTCGCTGTTGCAGGCAATGGCTACGGGGCTTCCCGTCGTTGTGACCGATATCGCGTCCAACCGTGAATGGATTACCGAGAACGAGAATGGTTGGCTCGCCACAATCGGTTCTTTCCAAGAGTTCGCGGATAAGCTGTTGAGGGCGGCGGGGCTGGAGCCGAGAAAGCGTGAAGCGATATCGGAGCGGAATCAAAACATCGTGGCTGAGCGCGCAGATTGGGACCGCAATTTTCCGGGCCTTCTGCGCTTGTATGAGAGCCTCGTAAACAGCGCCGTAGAAATGAAAGTATGAAATTCGTCAGTCCACTGTTGAAGCACGTTGTCTATCCAGGCCTGTCGAAGGGCGGCTATCTCCGCGCAGCTCAAACCGGACCGGCGGTGCTTACTTATCACGGTGTTTTGCCGGCGGGATACAAGGTCGTTGATCCCACCCTGGATGGCAACTTGGTGAGCGCGGATTCTTTTCGCGAGCAAATGCGATTTCTTAAGAATCGATACAAAGTGATTTCGCCAACGGAATTTCTGCTTTGGTGCGAGGGCAAGCACGAATTGGCTTCAGCATCAGTGCTGCTCACTTGCGATGATGGCCTGCGCAATTCGCTATTCGACATGCTGCCCATTCTTCAGGAATTCGAGTATGAGTGCCTATTCTTTGTCACTGGCGCTTCTCTCAGCCACACCCCCACAATGCTGTGGTACGAAGAACTCTATCTGATGTTGCTGGCAGCGCCGCCGAGCTTTTCACTGGAACTGCCCGAAATCGGGCCGCGAACGGAACCGCAAGAAAAACGATCTTTCTGGTGGAATCTGGCAAGAAAGCTTTCGCAGTTCGACCTGAATCAACGGAGGATGCTTGTAGCGAGAATAAGAACACAGCTCGGACTTTCTGAGCAATGGGGCGCTGAATACGACGTGGATCCCGTGCTCGGCCGGCGATTCTTATTGTTGAACTTGCCGGAACTGCGTCAACTCGCCGAAGCCGGGATGTGCATCGGAGCCCATACACTTTCGCATCCGATGCTTTCCCAGTCAACGCCGGAGGTTGCGTGGAGGGAAATCTCGGACTGTAAGCATGATCTTGAACGGGCGCTGGGACGAGAAGTTTGGGCGTTGGCTTATCCCTTCGGCGATTCGTTCTCGGTGAAATCAAGAGAATTGCAAATGGCAAAACGAGCTGGCTTCAAGGCTGCGTTTTCCAACGCGAGCGGAGAACTCAGAACGCAGACGCCAAGATTTTCGCTGCCGCGCGTTCACGTTAGCGCGGCGATGAGTCTTGCGGAATTCGAAGCGCACGTTTCAGGATTTCATCGATCACTGCAGAAATTGTTTCGAGCAGCAAGCCTGAGCGCTGCTGCCAGCGGGGCTTGAGTGGGCATTTTAGAAAAAATCGCCTGATGAGAATGAGATTTTGCGCATAGTCGTGCATCGAGAAATTCCGGAAGACCAACACTTGGCCAGCCAGTGGAATGAGTTGGTCTGGCAAACGGAGTGTCCAGAGGTCTTTTACACGTACGAATGGGCGCTCGCCGTAAGCCGTGCCTATCGACATTCCATCATGCCTGTGCTCATTTTGGTTTATGAGCAGGATTTGTTAGTAGGCGTTGCCGCACTGGCGACAGACTGCGCACAACGAAAAACTTTTTTCCTGGCCGGCATGACTGCGGATTTTTGTGATTTTGTGTCGTCACCTGAACTGCGCCATGAACTGGTGATGCGGGTTCTCGACGAACTTCGAATGTTGGGACTTCCGAGCCTGACACTGGCGAACTTACCGGCTGATTCCGCGACGACCCATGCGATTGAGTCGTCGGCTGCGGAGCGAGGGTATAACTTGTTTTCTCAGCCGGCATTCCAATGCGCCCAGGTGTTATTGCGTACCGTGGAGCAGAGGGCGTCCGTCTCCCGATCCGTGCGGCATAAACGCGAAGGCCGCTACCTTAAAGCGTTGGCGGCGAAAGTACCGGTCGTAATAGATCACCTAAAATCGTGGGACCAGATTGCTCCAGCGTTGCCGTCGTTCTCGATGGCCCATGTTGCCAGATTCGCGGCCATGGGCAGAATCAGCCATCTAGCGAGCCCGCATCGAATTGCGTTTCTCTCGGAACTTGCCAAATTACTTTCGTCGCGCGATTGGATCACGTTAAATCAGCTTCGCGCGGGCGAACAGCCGATAGCATGGCTATATGCTTTTCGATTCACGCGCCATTGGTCCTTCTACCAGATGACTTTCGATTCCAGCTTCCGCGAGTATTCTCCCGGATCCGGTCTGCGTCTCAGAGTCATCGAGGAAGCTTGCGACTCTGCTGACGTCGATTATGTGGATCTCGGGCTAGGCAGTGAGCAACACAAGCAACGGTGGGCAACAAGCAGCCGCGAGACTTTGAACGTCACACTCGCGAAATCGACATTGACTTATCTGAGGGTCGCGGCTCGCTACCATGCCGCCACGGCGATCAAGAGTTCCCCTCGCTTCGAACACTATGTTCGTCGGATTTTGGGCCGCCCATCCACGGGGAACGCCCAAGCATGAAGGTGCTTCTGCTCCATCCAGACGAAGCTTTGGGCGAGGCGCGCGCTGCGAATCACTGGGATCTGGTAGTCGATCTCGGTCGCGCTCCGATCGCGACGTATGACCGCCGGAGCAGGCAGGCCGGATGTCCAGTGGTCAGCATCTATGACTACGCCGTAGAAATCGATGACCTTTATCGTCTCCGAGAACTTCTGCAAATCGGAACCGGCCTTACGGTGGACTCATGCGGAATCGATTGGTGGGACGTCTTATCGCTTGAACTTGTGCCCCAGCTTCAGCAACTGATGCTGGCATGCCGGCTCGCCAGAGAACTAGGAGCGAGTTGCGAATTGTACGCGAGTCGTTCCCATTTTCTTGCCACGGCTCTGCAGCGACTTCTCGGTGTTCGCTTGAAGATTTTGGAAAACCGAGTCCACGCAGTCACTCGGCAGGCACGCCACTATCGCGACGCGTTCGCGCTGCTTGACGCTCCCAACCTCACGCAGGTTTTTGTAGATAAGTTCGACAGCAATCATTCCATCCGCCGACGCTTCGCTCGGCGTCGTCACACTTCCGGAGAACCGGTCGTCTTGTTGCCTTCAGCTTACATAAATGTTTCTCGCGTCGTACTGTTGTATTCCCGACTGCTTCCTGATCACAAATTCTTGCTGGTCTGGGCCAGGCGTAATGCTAAGGTTCCTGAGCTGCCGGACAACGTCAGGACAACGCCCCTGACGCCCTACTTCGTACCGAACCACGAGCGCGAAACGAATTACCTGCTGAAGTCGTGGAGCGTCCTAAGAAAGCATCTTGCTTGCAACGACGAAATATTTGACTTGGCTGACGCAATTGGATTGCTTGGAGAGGTGCCTTCGCTGCTGCGATGGGGGTTGTCGCTTCGCAATGCCTGGAGCCAGGTCTTCGAATCCGAGAATGTGACTGCGTGTATTTCCGGCGATGACAGCAATCCTCCGTCCAGCATTCCACTCATGATGGCTAGGAAACGCGGGCTCCCCGCCATCGCCTGTCACCACGGCGCGCTCAACTCTCACATGGCGATCAAGTCGAACCACGCAGACGTTTACCTGGTGAAGAATGAAATGGAGCGAGACTACTTGCGACGCGTTTGTAAAGTCCCAGCGCACAAAACGTTGATCGTTGCTCGTCCGACATCGAAACCGCTGCCTGCGCAACGTGTAACGCTCCCCTCCGCTCCCTGGCTAGTTTTTTTTACCGAACCGTATCTGAGCAGTGGCTGGCGCAGTGATGAGGTTTATCGCGATCTTTTGCCGCGGCTCTGCGCCTTGGCCCAGGCTTGCGGGCTCAGGCTGGTTTTCAAGCTTCATCCGTTTGACAGCATCAAAGGCCACCGGAAGATGTTACGCCGCTTCGTTCCGGAGTATGAGTATCAGATCGAAGTGTTCGCCGGTCCGCCCGCAGATCGTTTGTGGATCAACACGCGATTGGCGCTAACTGTGCAATCCTCCACGGCTTTGCAGTGCACAACCTTGGGAATTCCCGTCTTTCTCTGTGCATGGCTACGAGACCCCTACTCCGGATACGTTCAGCAATACCAGCGATTTGGTGTAGGTCACGTGTTGGAATCTCCGGAACAAATCGCGGACATTCCTCGACTGCTTGAGAAGCAGGAAGCGACGGAATCTGGCATGGACGGGGCATCCACAAAAGGTGGGGATGCTGAGAAATTGGCGCGACTGTTTTCACCGGTGCACACGTTAGCGGCCGCGCGCGGCTGAATTCATTCAAAACTGAGCATGAACGCTACGATGAAAATTGGAAGTTCAACTCGACCGATCACAATCTTTACACCGTCGTGTGCGGACGAGAGTGACACGAATGCTCAAAATCTCACGGTAAAGGAAATTGTCGCCCGCCTGCCTCCTGAGCGGTTTCGCGTGACCATGGTTTCCGAAGGCAATCCCGATCCCCGGATCGCCCAGCGGAAGAATACTGAGCTAATCCCTTGGACCGATCATTGGAATACGGTCCGATTGTTCAGACGCTGCCTTTTTCCCAAGCCGGATATCTATTTCTTTCCTCGTTGCGGCCCCCTGGACCGTGCGTTTTTCGATTCGAGAAAGTACCTGGGCAAAGGAACGGCGTTGGTGAGCTACATCGTGATGATGATGAATGATCATACGGCTGCAGGTTTGATAAGCCGCTCGATCGTTGAGGCGGACAGAGTCTGCACAAACTCAAAACACGTGGCGGAGACGGTCCGCGCGAAGTTCGGATTAGAGTCAACCATTGTCCATGATGGAATCGACAGTCGATTTTTCTTCGCACCCTCGGAGAAGGCAAAGACCATTTCCGATTCGCTGGTGGTCCTGTATGCCGGCTCTCTACAACCACGCAAGCGCGTCGAGTTGTTAATTCAAGAAGCCGCGCGCTGGCCAAGGGTAAAGTTTCGCGTGGCTGGCCGTGGTGAAACGGAAAAACACTGCCGCGCTCTGTGTGGGAAATACGATTGTCGAAATGTCTCTTTCTTGGGGCATCTATCCTCCAGGCAATTGGGAGAAGAAATGCGGAGGGCGGATGTTTTCTTTTTTCCAAGCATTCTCGAGGGTCATCCCCAAGTGTTGGGACAGGCCGCCGCGTGCGGCTTGCCGGCGATTGCCATGAATTTGTATCGGCCGGACTATGTGCTTCATGGTCAAACGGGCTTCCTGGCGGAAACGGATGCAGACCTGACCCAAGCGCTGGAACTTCTTCTTCGCGATTCCGCATTGCGGCAATCAATGTCGAAGGCCGCGGTCCAGCATTCACGGAACTTTGATTGGGATCTGATCACGGAGCAATGGATTCGCATTTTTCAGGAATTAGTCGTTAATCGTAAGGCTGCCTAGATTATGCGACGCCGCCGGAGAAAAACTGCACGATGAGCGCGACCGCTCAATTAACAAGAGAGCAAACCCCTCACCCGACCGTCGGTCTAACTCGCGTCATCCACAACTCCGCCGCCTTGGTCCTGCTGGATTTGCTAAACAAGGCAATTCCCCTGATCGTGTTTCCGCGAGTAGTTCGCGCTCTGGGTCCGGCGGCGTACGGCCGATTGGGATTCGCAGCCGCGGTCGCTGGTTTCTTTGGACTGTTGGCTTCTCCGGGATTCTCCACCTACGCACTGCGAGAGGCAGCGAAGAATAGCGATCGGGTTTCGTTTCTGGTTAAACACGTTCTTGGGGCGCGAATCGTGTTCGCGTCCGCATCCTACACACTGCTCGCAATCTTTACTTTGTTCTTTGCGCCGCGTGATGGTCAAACACGTCTTTTAATCATGCTTTCGGGGCTGGCGTTTGTCGCCAGCAGCCTCGACACGCAATGGATTTTCGCCGCTCGCTCCCGGATGTCTATCATTGCGGTCCGGGGTGCGCTTGCACAACTGGCGTACGCCGGACTCCTTCTGGCTCTGGTTCGCGGCTCGCGAGATGCCTGGATTATTCCATCGGCCGCATTGTTCTCCCTCGCTTTGAGCACGCTGCTTGTCTGGCTGCCCGCACGCCGTCAATATCACATCCCAACGCCCGAAATATCTCCCCAAGCATGGGCCACGTTTCTCCCGATCTGCCTGATGATGGGATTTTCCAGCCTCATGTCCATGATCTACGACCAGATAGACGTGGTCATGCTCAAGTACCTTCGACCCGATGCGGAACTAGGAACTTACGTGGCGAGTTACGCGCTGATGACAATGTCGATGTCATTCCTCCCGATCCTTGGTCAGGTGTTTCTTCCGCTGCTCTCCGGGACTGCAGGCCAAGATCTTGCTGCTGAGAAAAAATATTTGCGCTGGTTCGGCAACGCAACCGTCGGTCTGGCTCTGCCGATCGCGGTTGGCGGATTTATTCTCGCAGTTCCGCTCACCCAGTTTGTTTTCGGGAACCAATATTCGGGATCAGGGGTTCTGTTCCGCTGGCTGACGCTGACTCTCATCGCCGGACCCGCAGCGAGTTATTTCGGGGCGCGACTCGTACCGAATGGCCGGGAAAAGAAGTATTTCATCTCCGTTTTTGCCGGAGCGTTAACCAATGTTGTGCTGAACCTATTCTTCATTCCAAGGTACGGCGCGATTGCGGCGGCGTTTACGACCGCGCTCAGCCAAGGTGTTGTCGCGCTCATGAGCTACTATTTCAGCAGGGATCTGCCCCGGACACCTCTGGCCGCTGCATTTGCAATATCCGTGCCCGCGACTTGTGTTATGACGGCCTGTCTCGTAACCATGCAAATGGTATTTTCGGTTCATGTCTTGTTACTTGTCGCCGTGGGTGCCCTGGCATATTTTGGTTGTTACGCTTTAGGTGTCAGCCTGTGGAGTCGAATCAACCTCGCGGGCGCTGCGCATTGACATGGGAAACTGAGTTCACAGTTTTCGGCGTTCCTACGTCGAGCGGAGACGTTTATCCGCTTTCACACCAAGAAACGAAGCTTGGCGCGGCTGCGAATTTCTAAGTCGGCTCACCCCGAGACCCATCCGGCGGGTGTCGGAACCTAACTCGCAATTGCGCCATCGATCACAATGTGGTTCCTTGGACTAGATGGCAGACACTGAATGAAAACGCATCAAGCCTCATGCGAGTCCTGACCCTTACTCCGTTTTATCCCACTGCCACCGACGATGCGGAAGGATGCTTTATCGCGGAGCCGCTGCGGGAACTGGAACAGTTCGGAGTGCACTCTTGCGTCGTGGCGGTGCAGCCACTGCATCGCACGAGGGTTGGATCGAACGCGATTGCTCCCGTGGCAAGCTGGGTACGCTATCCCTGCATACCGGGTGGAATCGGCCTTGCTTCGGCAGGAACGCTGCTTTATGCGAGCCTGATTTCAAAGGTGCGAAAGTTGCATCGCTACCAGCCGATCAAACTAATCCATGCTCATGCTGCGCTCCCGTGCGGGCACGCGGCAGCGCTCTTGAGTCGCGAGTTGAAGATTCCGTACGTTATAACTGTTCACGGTCTGGATGCTTTCTTCGACAAGCAGGTTCGTGGATACGCCGGGCGGTGGTGCGAGCGGGTTACACAATTCGTATATCGTTCGGCGGCACGAGTGATCTGTATCAGCGACAAGGTTGCAGAAAATGTGGCCGAGCGCGACAAGGCCCCAGTTAATCCTACTGTGATTTATAACGGCGTAGACGCGCGGATGTTTGCTCCGCCATCGGCCGCTTCGCCATCTCGCAGCATCCTAAGTGTTGGCAACCTGATTCCGATCAAAGGCCACGAACTTCTTTTGCGAGCGTTGGCGGCAGTCCTCCCGCAATATCCGGATGTTTCCGTTGACATGATTGGTGACGGCCCCGAATATCAGCGGCTGACTCGATTGGCCAGCGAGTGCAACCTTACCGATAGAGTTCGCTTTCTCGGCCGTCAAAGTCGAGAGCAAGTTGCAGAGGCAATGCGTCGCTGCATGATGTTCGCGCTACCCAGCCGGTATGAAGGTCTGGGTTGTGTTTATCTGGAGGCGATGTCCACCGAGAAACCGGTGATCGCTTGCCGAGGCCAGGGCATCGATGGAATTATCCATCACGGGCGCAACGGTTGGCTCGTTGATCCGGGCAGCGTGCAGGAACTGATTACTGCATTTTCGACTCTTCTGCAGAACCTGCAACTGCGACGGCAGATAGGGGAAGCAGCTCGTCGTACCATCCTCAACGGCCTTACGACAACGCATCAGGCTGATCGCCTTGCTGCTCTCTATCGCGAGTGCGTGGCATGAGCCGCCGAATTGTCATCATCACCGAGATCATCGCACCCTATCGAATTCCTGTTTTCAACGCACTCCGGCAATGCAGAGGAGTCGATCTGCAGGTGATCTTTCTCGCCGAGCACGATCCGACTGAGCGCGAGTGGCTGATTTACAAGGATGAGATTCGCTTTCCCTACCAAGTACTTCCTTCCTGGAGGCGACGAGTCGGTCGACACAATTTTTTGCTGAACTGGGGGGCGGAGAGAGCACTGCGGCGAGCGGCGCCTGATTTCGTGGTCTGCGGCGGATACAACTATGTTGCCTCATGGCAATCGATGTCCTGGGCGCGACGAAATCGCGTGCCATTTGGCTTGTGGGTGGAGAGCACGACTAGAGACTCTCGCGACGGCCATAGGTTGATAGAATTCCTGAAAACCAGATTCCTTCGCGGTTGCGACGCATTTGTGGTCCCGGGAAAATCCTCGGTCGAATACTTGAGCCGCTACGGCGTGCCGTCGGAAATGATCTTTACCGCGCCGAACGCAGTTGATACAAGATTCTTTGCAGAGCGAGCCGGCGTGGTTCGCGAGAATCCAGGATTTCATCGTGAGGCCCTGGGGTTACCAGCTCGCTTTTTTCTCTTTGCCGGCCGCTTGGTGCCTCAGAAGGGCATTTTCGATCTTCTGGCCGCGTACGGCGCGCTTGCCCCAGAACTCAGGAAAGAAATTGGATTGGTCTTTGTGGGGGACGGCCCCGCACGACCTGCACTACTTCAGCGCGCGGCGAACGTCAATTCCGGATCTATTCAGATCGTAGGCTTTGCCCATCGCGAACTTCTAGCCACCTACTATGCATTGGCGGACATTTTCGTATTTCCTACACACACGGATCCCTGGGGTCTGGTCGTGAATGAAGCGATGGCTTGCGGTCTGCCTGTGATTTCCTCTGACGCAGCGGGCTGTGTTGCCGACTTGATCGAAAGCGGCTGGAACGGTCGCGTGGTTCCCGCCGGCGATGTCGGACAACTCGCCGGCGCAATGGACGAACTCGCCCGAAACGCTGAATTACGGCCACTCATGGGCCAACGCGGCCGGCAACGAATCGAACTATATTCGCCCGAAGCCTGGGCCGCAGGCATGGCTGAGGCCGTGATGCCGCACACGAGGCGCGCCGCATGAGCGAAAGTATTTCAAGATTCCTCCTGCCGGGCATTATCACAATATTCTCTCTCTTTGCTGTTTGCGTTGCGGTTTTACGCCCAGAGCATTTCAGCAACAGGAACGAACTTGCGATTCTAATATTTCTGCAGGTGCTGCTGGCGGCGATTTGGAATTACCGGGCGCGATTTTTTCCCCTCCTGCTTGTGGTTTTCCTCTGGGCCGGGATGGCAGTACCGCTGAATGTGGCGTGGACATCGGGTCGATGGCTGGTTCTCGCCGTCGGCGCCCTTGCTGGTTTGATTGTTTACGCTAGAAATCAACAGCTTTCGTTCCTGACGTTCCACATGGCGGCCTTGTTTTGCGTGGTTGCGGCTCTAGTCTCTGCCGCGGTGTCGGCGTATCCGACGCTGGCATTCCTCAAGACCATGAGCTTGCTACTTCTATTCCTCTACGGCTCAACTGGAGCGCGCATGGCCGTGATGGGCAGGGAGGAACAATTTTTTAGCGGGTTATTGCTGGGTTGTGAGTGGGTGATATACATTTCGGCAATTTCTTATTTCATTTTTCACGCAGAAATTTTCGGCAACCCGAACTCTCTCGGAGCTGTGATGGGAGTGGCCGCTGCGCCAATCCTGCTGTGGGGAATTCTTGTGAGCGAAAGGCCAACGACTCTCTGGCGGCGTACATTCGCTTTTACGCTGGCTCTGCTGTTGCTTTTTAGCAGCTACGCACGCGCAGGCATCGCTGCGGCAGGGGTTTCGTGCGTTCTATTGTGCATCATTCTGCAACGTTACAGACTGCTTTTCAAAGGATCGTGCCTTGCGCTGCTGTTGGCCGCATTCGTTGCGGTGGCCGTTCCTTTTCACGAGCAGCCTTCAGAATCCTTCACGGCAGTCTTTGTATACAAAGGGCATAGAGAGGACGGCATTCTCGCATCCCGAAAGTCGATTTGGGATGAAACCGTGTCCACCATTCAAGAGCACCCGTGGCTGGGCAGTGGTTTTGGCACCAGTCCGACCACAAGTGAAGTGGTGCGTCAGCCTGAAAGTTTCGAATCGCTCCGCGAGGCTACACGAGAACATGGCAACAGCTATTTGGCGATTACGGAGTGGGTCGGTTTTGCGGGAGACATTCCCTTCGTCGCTCTGATCCTTCTGCTTGCTGTGAATGTGGCTCGCGCCCTGCGGCAAATGCGACGCACTGGAAATGTCTTTTCGCCCGTAATTCCGTTGGCCGGGGTCCTGGCCGCTGGCTTGGTTCATGCAGCCTTTGAGGACTGGCTTTTCGCCCCCGGCTATTATCTGTGCATTTTCTTCTGGAGTTTAGCTTTCATTATGGCGGACGTTCTTCCTGCAACTGCGCCGTCCTTGCAACCGGCTACTGATGGGGTTGCGCGGGCATGGGATCACGGTTTTGCTACGGCTTCGCTCGATCGATGATGCATCTTTTCTTCAATTGCCTCGCCGCCAGCGCTGGGAGCGGGCTTACGTATGTGCGCAACATTGTCCCGCAACTCTGCGCCCGGCCGGATCTGCGCGCCACTCTGGCACTCGCTCCACGGCTAAGAGATGAACTTGGCAACCCACCCAATATTTCATTCATTGAATTGAAAATTCCAGGCGGCGCGACAGGACGCTTCTTCTGGGAACAGTCTTTGTTGTCCCGAAGGATTCGTGAAAGCGGCGCTGATGTGTTGATCTCTGCCGGAAATTTCGCCCTCCGGCGATCGCCTGTGCCCCAGATCCTTTTGTCGGGCAACTCTCTCTATACTTCTGCCGACTTTTACGACGATCTTCGCGAGCGCAGGGCGCACCGAATTTTATTGGACACTCGGACTCGAGCCTTTTTCGCCCGGCGCTCAGTCCGCTGGGCCGACTGCACAGTGGCTCCCAGCAGGGCATTTGCCGATACGTTGCGGACATGGACCGGAGGGAAAGTTGTCAGCATTTATCACGGCTTCGATCCAGAGACTTTTTTCGGGGACCAACGCCCGTTACCTCCCGCGATCCGGAACAAGTTCGAATCTGGTGGGAACACCCTGCGCCTCATCTTCGTCAGCCACTACAACTACTACCGGAATTTCGAAACCTTGTTGCGAGCCATTCCGCATATTCGGAGGGGCCTGCCTGACAGAGACATGCAACTCTTTTTGACCTGCAAACTTTCCGGTGTAGAAAATTCGGGCGCGTTTCGCACAACAACTGCAGCTGCTCTCGTCCGTCAGCTTGGGATTTCAGATCAAGTCGTCGAACTCGGCGCAATTCCATATCATCACCTGCAGCACGTAATCCGTGCCTGCAACATTTACGTAACTCCGGCCTACGCTGAAACCTTCGCGCATCCGCTGGTAGAAGCCAT
>JBEKGG010000042.1:0-21443 GCA_050012915.1 Terriglobales bacterium
GGTCTGGAGTTGGATCCCGTGTCGCTGGTCGAACTGCTAAATGAACTCGGTGGTCGTAATGCTATCGGGCGAGTCGACCTGGTTGAGAATCGATTCGTTGGAATCAAGTCGCGCGGCTGCTACGAAACTCCCGGCGGGACTCTGCTGATTGCGGCGCACCGCGAGCTCGAAGCGCTTTGCATGGAGCGCGATGTCGCGCATTTCAAGCAGCACATCGGATTGAAATATGCGGAACTCGTCTATTTCGGACTCTGGTTCGCACCGCTTCGCGAGGCGCTCGATGCGTTCGTCGAAAGCACGCAAAGCAACGTGACCGGCTCGGTCACCCTTTCCTTATATAAGGGCAACGTCTCCGTAGTGAGCCGTCAATCTGAGCATTCGCTATATCGTACCGATCTGTCTTCGTTCACCATGGGCGACAGTTACGACCAGAAAGATGCGGCGGGCTTCATTCGCATTCTTGGTCTTCCGTCGCGTTCGCGCGCTCAAGCGCGCAAGCAGGCAGCAAGATCGGAGGTGGCGCAATGAAGATGTGGTCCGGCCGTTTCCGGCAACCTTTGGATCCGGCGTTTGAACGTTGGCAACGGTCGTTTGATTTTGACCGGCGATTGTTGACCCACGAACTTGCAGCCAGTAGCGCCCATGCTCGCGCGTTGAAAATCGTGGGCGTTTTGACTTCAGATGAACTCATCGCCATTCTCCAGGGCTTGGAACGAATCGGCGAGCAGGCGGCCGCATCGCGCGCGTTTCTTGAGGACGACGAAGCCGAAGATGTGCATCACTTCGTCGAGAAGAAGTTGGTCTCGCTGATCGGCGACATTGGATACAAGCTGCACAGCGGGCGCAGTCGAAACGAGCAAATCGCGACCGATTTGCGTTTGTATGTTCGAGCGGCCACTGATCAGGCCCGCGCCGATTTGGCAGCGTTCTGTGGAGTGCTGCTGGACCGCGCTCTGCAGGCGGGAAATGCCGCTATGCCTGCTTATACGCATCTACAACGCGCGGAACCGGTGCTGGTATCGCATTGGCTGCTGGCTTACGTGGAAATGTTTTTGCGGGATGCGGATCGACTTGCCGATTGTCGTAAGCGGTTGAATGTTTGTCCGCTGGGTTCGGGCGCTGTCGCGGGAGCCACGCTGCCTTTGGATCGTCGTGCTATTGCCGCCGATCTCGATTTCGACGGTTCGACCGCGAACAGCATCGACGCAACCTGCGATCGCGATTTCGCCATTGAGTTTGTGAATACGCTTTCGCTGCTGGCCCTGCACTTGACCCGCTGGGCAGAGGAGATGATTTTGTTTTCGTCTCAGGAATACGGATTCATCCGCTTGCCTGAGGCTTACTCGACGGGAAGCAGCGCGATGCCACAGAAGAAAAATCCCGATCTGCTGGAGCTCGCGCGCGGCAAGTGCGCTCGCGTGATTGGCGATGCGACGACCCTGCAAATTTGCATGAAAGGCTTGCCTCTCGCCTACAACAAAGATTTGCAGGAGACTCAGGAACGCTTATTCGACGCAGCCGACACGGTGATGTCGCTGCTGCCGTTAGTGACCGGCTGGATGAAAGAAGCGGAGTTCAACTACGAAGCGATGCAGCAAGCGGCACAGTCGGGATTCATGAACGCCTGGGCTGCCGCTACGTATCTGGTACGACGCGGAGTCCCGTTCCGTCTGGCGCACGAGCAAATAGGAAAAGCTGTGCAGATGTGTCTGGAGAAGCATTGCGAGCTTCAAGATCTATCTTTGGAGGAACTGCATTCGGTGAACTCACAATTCGACCACGATTTCTATGCGTGCCTGAAGCTGGAATCGGTGCTTGCTCTTCATGACGTTCAGGGAGGTACAGCGCCGGCACGAGTACGGCAGGCGATGGTGGATGCTCGACAGAAAATCGAGTCCATTCGGGAGGGCATCCATGCGCACGCGTAAAGCCATCCTGCCTGACGCTACCCGCATTCACGCTCTGATTTGCGCTTACGCCGGAGACGGGACTCTTCTGCCACGCACGTTGGCCGAGATTTGCGAGAACGTTCGGGACTTCGTGGTGCTCGAAGACGGCGGCGTGATTATCGGCTGCGGTGCGCTCCATCTCTACGGGCAGCATCTGGCCGAGATTCGTTCCATTACGGTGGCGCCTTCGCAGCAGGGCAAAGGCGGGGGCGGGCATCTGGTAAAGGCGTTGCTGGCGGAGGCAAAAAAACATCGCGTCGCCTGTACGTGCCTGTTTACGCGCGCTCCGGAATTTTTTTCTCGTTTGGGTTTCGCAACCGCGCAACGCGAGGATCTGCCCGACAAGATTTACAAAGACTGCCACGTTTGCCCTCGATTTCATGCCTGCGACGAAGTAGCGATGGTGCGTGGCGAGTTGCCAAAATTTGCGATTCTGCCGGAACCTGCGAACTGGCTGGTCAAACTTCAGTTGTGAGCGAGCTGGTTTGGGCTTCATGCGCGAGTTTTGCAAGCCCGTCCATTCGCGATATCTTAATCTCATGCAACTTCGAGGATGCGGTACAGCGCTTGTAACTCCCTTTCATCAGGACGGCTCCATCGACGAGGCCGCCCTGCGCAACCTGGTAGCGTGGCAGGTCGAGTCCGGAATTGATTTTCTGGTTCCCTGCGGCACCACCGGCGAAACGCCCACTCTGTCGCATGAGGAGTGGCTGCGGGTCATTGATATCACCATCGAAGTTGTGGCCGGGCGCGTGCCTATCATGGCGGGTGCAACTTCCAACTCAACTCATGATGCGGTGGAGAAAGCAAAAGAAGTTGCTGCGCGTCCGGGCGTAGATGCGATTCTTACGGCTTCGCCTTATTACAACAAGCCGACGCAAGAGGGCCAGTATCGGCATTTTCGCGCGATTGCGGAGGCCGTGGATAAGCCAATCATTCTCTATAACGTCCCTGGCCGCACCGGCACAAACCTCGAACCGGCGACGCTGGCTCGGTTGGCGGAGGTGCCGAACATCGCTGGCGTGAAAGAAGCCAGCGGAAATATAGCGCAGATGGCGGAACTGTGCGCTGTCGTACCTGAAACTTTTCTCATCTTCTCAGGCGACGATGCGGTTACGTTAGCGCTGATCGGGCTGGGAGGCGTGGGGATCATTTCGGTCGCTTCCAATGAAATTCCCCGCGAGATGGCAGATATGACGCGGGCGGCACTCAACAACGATTGGGACACAGCGCGGCGAATTCATCGCAAATACGTGGCGCTGATGCTCGCCAACTTCATCGAATCTAATCCCATGCCGGTAAAAGCGGTGCTCGCGATGATGGGAAAGATCGAAGAGGTTTATCGTCTGCCTCTTCTGCCGATGCGGCGTGAGACCCGATCAAAAATTCAAAAGATCGCTACTGAAGCGGGAGTGATTGCCAAGCCAGCGACTCCGCCTGCGGACGTAGTCAATTTCTACATCTACGAAAACTGGCTTGCGGGACCGCATAAGATCGTCGTCCATCGCTCCAGTTGCGCACAGTGCAACCACGGCAAGGGACGTCCGGCGGGACACGACGCCAACCATTCGCGCTGGCACGGGCCTTACGCGACGCTTAGCGAAGCGCGTGAAACCTCGCAAGGCATGGCTGGCGTGCTGATCCGTAGCGAGTGCAAGTGCATCTGATCTTTCGCGCTTGAGGATTTTGATCGGCGTCAGGTACACAATCCCAACGCGCAGAGGTCGCGGAGAACTACCGCAGCATGGGCCGCGAAATAATGTCGCGCTGAAAATCCCGTATACTTTCCTCGCATGGAATCCCTCAAGTCCGCGATCGAACGGCTCGCCTCTCTTGAAGTTGAAAGTAATCCCGACGCCCGTCAAATCTTCATGGATTTTCGCGATGAGCTGACCCAAGGTAAGATTCGCGCCGCGGAAAAGATTGACGGACAATGGGTAGTGAATGTGTGGGTCAAGCAGGGCATTCTACTGGGCTTTCGTTTAGGCGAACTTAGCAAGATGGGCGAAGACGTGAGCCTTTCTTTCGTCGATAAAGACACCTTCCCTGCCCGGCGATTTACGGTCCGGGATCGCGTACGCATCGTGCCGGGAGGATCGTCAGTGCGCACCGGTTCCTACGTTGCGCCCACCGTGATCTGCATGCCTCCGATGTTTATCAACGTCGGCGCCTATGTGGATGAAGGGACGATGGTGGACTCGCACGCATTGGTGGGCTCCTGTGCCCAGATCGGCAAGCGTGTGCATTTGAGCGCGGCGGCGCAGATCGGCGGAGTACTCGAACCTATCAACGCGTCTCCCGTCATCGTCGAAGATGACGTGCTTATCGGTGGAAACTGCGGCGTCTATGAAGGCACGGTGGTGCGGACGCGGGCTGTGTTGGGCGCGGGCACGATCCTGACGCGCTCCACGCCTTTATACGACATTGTGCGCGGAGAAATTTACCGGGCCACGGATGACAAGCCACTTGAAGTGCCGGAAAATGCAGTCGTCGTACCGGGGTCACGAGCAGTGACAAAAGGTCAAGCGGCGGATTGGAATTTGTCGCTCTACACGCCGGTGATTGTTAAATATCGCGATGAGAAGACCGATCAGCGTATCGAGCTGGAAGAATTGCTTCGATAAATCAGGAAACCGAGCGCGATGGATTCGCGATCAACGGCAGGGCTGACTGCGCCAGATTCTTCTGGCGCCGAAGCTCGATATGTTTCTGGCGGAAGTGGGCTCGAGCGCGCTCGCCCCAGGCACGCACAAAATAATAATTCAGGCCCGCTCCAATGGCTGAACTGGCGATTGGAATCACGCGTCCCGCCCACTTTTCGACCGCTTCCTTGCTCGCCTGTGCTGCAATCCGCTGGATCACTTTAGGCACAAAACGATTGATCACTTCTTTTTCCAGCAACTCACGGCTGATGTCTACACCCGCGGCGCTGGCGGCTGCAATCCAAAGTTCAGCCGTCTCTTCGTCGGTGTTGTATTCGAAACCATAAATCAGGCTAAGCTTCTGAATCGTCCTCAGAGTGATTCCGGCGAGGATGCTGAGGTCCGGAACCATGGTCAGAAGTCCACCGAGGCCAAATCCGGCGCCCTCGGCCGCAGCCAGCTTCATTCCGCTGCGGATAACGCCGTCGGCAAGATCATCGAGAACGTTTAGGTCTACGGAATAAATGCCTTGAAAGCTGTTAATGGGCACTCCATACGCGGCTCGAAGCTGAAGAAGAAACCTATTCGGGTTGACTTTCACCGTCTCGTAGGCATGTTGAAAGCCGCGTCGTAGGCCATTTTCCACTCGCCGCCGCAGCCACGATTTGCGTTGTTGTATAGCCATCTGACTTGAAGTTAACGCAAGCAGCCCAGAAAAACCAGTTCCCACTTCTCTATTCATGGGTTCTCGCTTCTGCGGCGGTCCGCCCAGCATTCCTATGCTACGATCAATGGACACTTAAAATGCCAACTGGAAAGCTGCACATCGTACCCCTCGGCGGTCTGGGCGAGTTCGGAATGAACTGCATGGCCATGCGCTGGGGCGATGACATCATCGTCATCGACGCGGGCCTGATGTTCCCCGAGGCCGAGCTATTGGGCGTGGACATTGTGGTTCCGGACATTTCTTATCTCATCGAAAACCGGCAGCGGGTGCGCGCCATCATTCTCACCCACGGCCATGAAGACCACATTGGTGCATTGCCGTGGATCCTTTCTGAACTCAATGTACCGGTGTGGGGCACTGAATTCACTCTTGCTCTGCTGGAAGACAAACTGGAAGAGCACGGACTGCTCGAGAACGCCGATCTGCGCGAGATTCGCGCTGGAGAGCGGTTCAAGGCGGGACCATTCACGATTCATCCGATTCACGTGACACATAGTCTTGTCGACTGCGTTTCGCTGGCTATTCATACTCCCCTCGGCGTTCTGATTCATACCGGCGATTTCAAGGTCGACCCGACTCCGACCGACAACAAGATGTTCGACCTACACGCTTTCGCGGAGTACGGCAAAGAAGGCGTGCTGGCGCTATTTCAGGATTCGACCAATGTCGAGCGCAAAGGTTACACGCCTAGCGAGCGGGCGGTGCGGCGCAAATTTGACGAAGTATTCGCGCATACCAAGCGCAGGCTTTTTATCTCTTGTTTTTCTTCATCCATTCATCGCATCAAGCTGGCTGTGGAATTGGCGTGGCAGCACGGGCGCAAAGTGGCGTTTGTCGGACGTTCGATGACCAATTCGTCTGAAATTGCCGAAGACCTGGGATACATCGAGATTCCCGAGGGGCTGCTGATTCATCCGGGAGAGATGAAGAATTATCCGCCGGAGAAAGTCTGCGTGATGATCAGCGGCACGCAGGGCGAACCGATGTCGGCACTTTCGCGGGCCGCGGTCGACAATCACAAGCACGCCAAAATCGAGAAAGGCGACACGGTCGTGCTTTCGTCACGAATCATTCCAGGCAATGAGAAGGCGATCTACCGCATGATCGACCATCTGTTCCGGCGGCAGGCGCATGTCATTTACGAAGATGGATCGTCGCCGCCGATTCATGTGAGCGGTCATGCAAGCCAGGAAGAACTAAAGCTGATCATCAATCTGGTGAAACCGAAATATTTTATTCCAATTCACGGCGAGTACCGGCAACTGAAGCTGCATGCGGAGATGGCGGGCGCGATGCACAGTTCAGTCGGAAGCGTGATGCTGATCGAGAGCGGCGACGTTCTGGAATTTGACGAACTGGGGGCGCGCAAGGCGGGCCGGGTTAACGTTGGCCGGGTGTGCATTGACTCCGGTTCGAGAACCGATGTGGTCGAGGATTTGATCATCAAAGACCGCCGCCATCTCAGCGAAGATGGAATTGTGCTGCCAATTATTGCCATCAACAAGCTTTCAGGCCGGGTGGAAAGTTCGCCGGAAATTGTCACCCGCGGGTTTGCCCCTGGCGAAGACGGATTCGTGGACGGCGCACGGCAACTGGTGATGCAGACGCTGGAATCTTCGAGCGACGAGGAAAAGGCGGACTATGGTGTGATCAAAGAGAAAATCCGCGCCGACTTGAAGCGTTACATCTCGAAGCAAACGCAGAAGCGACCGCTGATCATGCCGGTGATTTTGGAAATCTAGCGGTAAGGCCTCTGAAGGAGTAAACCCAACCTCTACTGGGCCGCTTTGACCGTGAGCCTCAACCCTATCGCCTTGGTCACGCCAACCAGAGTCGAAAGACGAGGGTTCCCGCGAGCCGATAAGGCGCGGTACAGGCTCTCGTGCTCAATGCCGGCGGCCTTGGCTACCCTGGCAATGCCACCTCGGGCCTCCGCAATGCGACGGAGGGCGAGCAGGAGTCCGCTCGGCTCGTCGTCATCCTCCAATGCCGCCCGAAGGTACTCGGCGGCAAATTCGGGATTATCGCGAAGCTCACGAACTGTAGCCTCGTCGTGGGACGTGCTTGCCTTGCGTTTCATAGTGTCCTTTCCCTGTAGTCCTTCAGGTATTCATGAATATCTGCGTTGCCTTACGCCAGCGGGTTTGTCCAGCGGAGACTCGGGAAGCGCGCGAAATCGCGATCGGTGGTATGGAGCACGCCGCCGTATTCCACGGTTAAGGCGGCTAGTTGTGCGTCGCTAATTAGCGCGCCTGACGCCTGACCCTCGACAACCATGCGTCTCAATAAAATCCAGTGCTCATCGCTGGGCGAAAGAACTCGTATGTTGAGCTGCTCCAGCCACTCGTCTACCAGACGCGCCGCTTGCTCCAAGCTTAACCGGGGTCCGGGCAATCGAGTGTTGGTCATTACTCGCAGGAATGCAGTCACGGTTTGCCACGATAGTCCGACGGACTCGAGACCTGAGAAAGTCTTTTCTACCCAGTCCCGCGCCTTTGTATGTTGAGACGAGCCACTATCGTACGCGTAGATAAGAATGTTTGCGTCGAGTACGATCACCGATACTCCGGTCCCTCCAGGAATTCGAGCAACTCCTCGACATTGTCATAACTCAGTCCTGCGGGAAGTCCCAAATTTATGGGCTTTACCACGAATGGTTTTCTGGGTGGTTGTTTTGAAATCATTAATCCCAAGCGCAAAAAATGATTGACCACCTGCTTGAACGAAGCGCCGGATCGCCGACTCTCCTTGTTCAGGAGGCGGGCGACATCGTCGTCGAGAGAAAGAGTGGTTCTCACATCACGATGTTACATCTATAGACATCATGATGTCAATATTGCGTTTGGCGGGTCGAGTCGCGGGCTGTATCCTTTACATTCGGAATGACCGCAAGCGCCCATCCAATCATTGCTGCAGGCAGTTCGAGAAATCGTAAATGATGGTCACCATTCATGACATTGTCGAGGCTCAGGCTCGCTTGCGCGGTGTGACTGTGCGCACGGGCCTCATCCAAGCGTCATTGGGTGAAGATGGCGCCGGGCCTGACAGCCGCAAACTCTATCTCAAGCCAGAAAACTTGCAGCCCATTGGAGCCTTCAAACTGCGAGGAGCGTACAACAAAATCGCGTCGCTTTCGCCCGAGGAACGCAGCCGCGGAGTAATTACATATTCCAGCGGAAATCATGGGCAAGGCGTCGCATATGCGGCGCGGGCGTTGGGAGCGAAGGCGGTCATCGTGATGCCGAGCAACGCGCCGGCCATTAAACGCGAGGCGACCGCATCCCTTGGCGCCGAAATCGTGTTGGTTGGTCCGGGCAGTCTGGAACGCCAAATTAAGGCCGAGGAACTATCCGCACAGCATGGTTACGTTATCGTGCCCCCATTCAATGATGAAAAGATCATTGCTGGTCAGGGCACGATGGGACTCGAGATTCTGGAGGATTTACCAGAAGTCGAGACCGTACTGGTGCCGGTAGGCGGCGGTGGAATGATCAGCGGCGTGGCAGCGGCGATTAAGCTGAGCAAGCCGACCGCAAAAGTCATAGGGGTTGAGCCGGAACTCGCAGCGGATGCGCAGGCCAGCTTGCGGGCCGGGAAGATCGTTCAGTCTACTGCCGAGCAGGTTTCTCAAACCATGGCCGACGGATTGCGAACGCAAAGTATCGGCGCGATCAATTTCGAACATATACGGCTCTACGTTGACGACATCGTGACCGTCAGCGAATCCGAAATACGGAAAACCATGCAGTGGCTGGCCACGAACCCTAAGACTGTGGCCGAACCTAGCGGCGCAGTCGCGGTCGCGGGATTCCTTTTCCACGAGGACCAGCTGCCAAAAACCACCATCAATGTGGCAATCATCAGCGGAGGGAATGTCGATCCAAACATATTGCAAGAGATGAGGCGAGGGTGAAAGGTTGCAAGCAACGTCTGTGCCATGGTTCGCCGTCATACTGTAGAAATGTAGCTTGCTACGTTTCTTAAACCAACATCCTGCTGTGAATTGAAGATTTATGCGACTGCGATTAATGGTTGTGGCCGTCATCTTGCTCTGCATCGCGGCGCGCGCAGAAACAGTGCGGGGCACGCCAATACGGGTCGGTTCCATTTATTTGTCACCCGATTCCAACTCGAACAAGCTTGCCGACATCGATCGCGGTCGCGAAGTTGTAATCCTCGAGACCAGCGGAGACTGGTTACACGTCGAAGCCGCCGTTACCGAAGAGAAAGTTATCACGGGCTGGATGATGAAGAAGTTCGTGGTGCAGGGCTCGACGCCAAACGGCGACAAAATCGTGTTTGGCGAGGCCGTGGAGTCCGAAGACCAGGCCAGTCAAAGACAGGGCCGCCGCGGCGCCGCGCAGGATGCCATGCGCCTCTACTACCGGGCCGCTGAGTATTTTCCCAACTCGCCGCTCGCCGGCGAAGCCATGTACCGGTCAGCGGATATTCGCTGGCAGATCAACAAAGCCGATGTAATGTCTCTTCCTTCCGCGAAGGAAAAGGAGGCGTATCTTCGGCAGAGCATGGACGAGCAGTACATGAAGGAAGTGATAAAAAAGTTCCCTGGAACGAAGTGGGCCGATCTGGCGGCCTTTCATCTGATTGAGAATAAAGTGTGCGGGGATTGGCAAGGCTCACCCAAGTGTCCCGAGAAGGAAGCCGAGATGTACGAGAAGTATGCGAGCGACCATCCCCAGTCGCCTGCGGCAGCGGAAGCCTTGTATGATGCCGCATGGCGTATGTCGGCTCTGATTGAGATGTACAAGAGTGAACCTGACGTGAAGAAATCGGATGAATCCAGAGGCAAGGCCATCGCCCTAGCGCAGAAAGCTGTGACGCAGAGCCCGCAAAGCGACTGGGGCGCCCGCGCTCAACTGCTATTGTTCATGATCTCGCAGAACATTCCAACCTACGGGAACGGGGTAGAATAATTTGCCAATTTATCAAGTTGTGGTGTTGGCCATCGTTCAGGGGCTGGCGGAATTTATTCCAGTTTCCAGCTCGGGACACTTGATCATTGTGCGTCGATTGCTGGGCTGGAACGAACTTTCGCCCGCGCACGAGCTCACTTTTGATGTGGCGCTGCATTTTGGCACGCTGCTATCCGTTCTCTTTTATTTCCGGCGAACCTGGTTTCAGATTATCCGCGCGGCGTTTGGCGGCAAGGTTGTACGATTTTCCGAGGCGACCGACACAGACCAGAACCTGACGGCCGGCGAGCAGCGAGAGGAACGCTTACTTCTTTGGTTCTTGGCCATCGCCACGATACCCGGCGCCATCGCCGGTAAATTATTGGAACACTCGGCTGAGGATTACTTTCGTGAACACATATTTCTGATCGCCGGCGCATTGATCGTGGTCGCTCTGTTGATGTGGTGGGGCGAGAAAGTTGGCGAACTGAAGAAGCCCCTCACCGGCATCAGCCTTGCAGACGCGGTGATTGTGGGCTGTGCGCAAGCCTTCGCGTTGCTTCCGGGCGTTTCGCGGTCAGGTTCCACCATCACGGCGGGGCTCTTCCGCAATATGACGCGAGAGGCTGCGGTGCGCTTTAGCTTTCTGTTGTCGACACCGCTCATCGCGGGTGCTGCCCTGCTTAAGGCTCACGAACTAAGGAAAGAGGGATTGCCCGCTGGGATGCACACGCCATTTCTGGTGGGAGTTCTGATTTCGGCCGTGGTTGGGTACATCGCGATCGCCTGGCTGATTCGATATCTTCAATCCAATAGTTTGAAAGTCTTCATCATTTATCGCATCGTAGTGGGCGTGATCGTGATTGGTCTGGCGTTCATGTGGCATCTTCAGTGAGCCGGCCCTCTGACACTGGTGCTGGTGTTTGAGCTCCGCTCGGAGCTACAGGTGGTGTTTGTCATTCTGGATACCGCCGGGAATCCTGAGTTGTCGGGTTGACGCTTTCTTGTCATAATCGAAAGGCTCTGGCATAGATCTGGCACCCGGCAGGAATGTTGTTTCCTGCGCAGGACAAAATATGCCTATGAGGTATCTCTCACAGATCTTTGCCCCAACCAATAACCGCCGGCTCAACGAGCTGGTCGGCTTTCTATTGTGCGTCTCCGCGCTCCTTCTTTTCCTTGCATTGGCCTCGTATTCGCCACTGGATCCGTCGTTGAATAGCGCTTCCGTGCTGACCAGCTCGCGTGCCGCGCGCAACTGGATCGGCGTGGTCGGTGCGCTTATTTCCGACCTGATGTTGCAGGGTTTCGGCATTGGAGCCTTCCTGCTTCCGATCTTTTCCGCAACGCTTGGAGTTCGTTGGTTTCGTTCGCGTAAGGTTGGTTCCCCGGTTGCGAAGGTTCTAGGCGGAGTCTGGCTGCTGATTTTTGTTCCCGCTCTGCTGGCGCTTTTGCCTGGCCACTTGCGTTGGATGAACGCAATCCCGATCGAAGGTCTATTTGGCCGAGTGGTCGGGGATTTTCTCATCCACTACTTCAACCTCGCGGGAGCTTATATCGTTTGCGCCAGCGTTTTGGCGGTGGCGCTGTATCTCTCGACCGCGTTTTCTTTTGCCGCACTGCAACTTTGGGCGCCGACCCGGTTCGCTTTCGCGATTGCGCTTTGGGATCGTGCAAAAGATTGGCGGGATGCTCGCGCCAAGAAGCGCATGCAGCAGGAACTTGAAAAACGCCGGGCTGCGCCGAAGCCAGTCATCACCACGCAGATGGTTCCAGCGCGGCCGGCAGCGCCGCCCATTCAGCCTCAGACGCGGGTTCCCGAGCCAGTTCGGACCGGTATCGACCGAGCTTTTGCGGAAGAGGACGCGGACCAACCGATCGCGGAATCCCGGTCTGAGCCACATACAATTTCCCCCGAAGTCAGCGAGCGTGCCGACAGTGCGCAGAAACCAAAGACGACCTTGCCTCGCATTGCCGCGGGTGGTTTCAAGCTGCCGCCCAGTTCCCTGCTGCATCGGCCGGATGAGCAGCAGGCCATCGATGCCGATGAACTGAAGCTACTCGCCCAGGTGTTGACGGGAAAGTACGCGGAGTTCGATGTGCACGGACAAATCACCCAGATCAATCCCGGCCCCGTGGTCACGACTTTTGAATTCAAACCTGAGGCGGGGATCAAGTACAGCCGCATTACCAACCTGACGGACGATCTGTGTCTTGCGCTAAAGGCTGAGAGCATTCTGATCGAGCGCATGGCCGGCAAGTCAACCGTAGGCATTCAGGTCCCAAACCGCGACCGCGAAATCATTTGGTTGCGGGAAAACATTGAGTCCGCGGAGTTCCTGGGCTCGAAGTCGAAGCTCACACTCGCACTGGGCAAAGACATCAACGGACGCATCGTTACCGCGGATTTGAACGGAATGCCGCACTTGCTCATCGCTGGCTCGACCGGAGCGGGCAAGAGCGTTGCCATCAACGCCATGATCATGTCGATCCTGTACAAGGCGACGCCCGATCAAGTGCGATTGATTCTGGTCGATCCGAAACGGCTGGAGTTGGGCAATTACGAAGGCGTTCCGCACCTCTACACACCGATCATCACCGAACCAAAGCTAGCGGCGAATGCGCTGCGCAATGCTGTGCGCGAAATGGAGCGGCGGCTCAAATTGCTGGCCGAAAAGGGCGTGCGCAATATCGATCAGTACAACAAGCTCTTCGACGAAAACGGTACGCCGAGCCTGTTTGGCGAGAGTGCCGAAGAGCGTCCACTTCCCTTCATCGTGATCATCATCGATGAATTGGCCGACTTGATGATGCTTGATTCGAGCAACGTGGAAGAATCCATCACGCGGCTCGCGCAGATGGCGCGCGCAGTCGGTATTCACCTGGTGCTGGCGACGCAGCGGCCATCGGTCGACGTAATCACGGGTCTGATCAAGGCGAATTTCCCGGCACGCATGTCGTTCCGCGTAGCTACCAAGGTGGACTCGCGCACGATTCTGGATGCCAACGGCGCTGAAGCTTTGTTGGGACGCGGCGACATGCTCTATCTGCCGTCTGGATCGGCACGCGTTCATCGTCTGCACGCTCCGTTTGTTACAGAAAAAGAAATCGCCGCTGTGGTTGAGTTCTGGCGAGCGCAGGGCTTGGCCGAATATGAGGAGAAATTCTTACAGGCTCCGAAAGAAGAGCGTGCAGACGACGGATCTGGCGCGGACGGGGATGGTGACGAAGAAGCCCAGCACGACCCGCTCTACGAAGATGCCGTTAAGTTAGTGGTGGAATTCGGTAAAGCTTCGACTTCCCTGCTGCAGCGGCGTCTACGGATTGGCTACGGGCGCGCTGCGCATCTTATCGACCTGATGGAGCGAGACGGAATCGTGGGCGCTGCGGATGGCCCCAAGCCCCGCGAAGTATTGAAACGTCCCGATTGGCTGTCCGAAGTTGAAGAGTCGCTTCGGTAATTCTTTGGTCAGCGAATCTCAGCTTTTCGCCAGGCCCTGAGGTTGGCGACATAAAGCACGATGCAAAACAGATTTGCGGGAACGAAACCCCACTGCGACGTTCTCATTCCAATGAAACAGATAATTATGCTGTTTAGACCAGCCAGAACCCAGCCTTCCCAATATCTGCGTCCGACTAAGATTGTTGAGAAAATGGTAAGCACACAAGACAGATAATCGAGCCTTAGCCCCACTGAAAAACACCTCCACAGTCATTATGCGGCAACTGCGGCCAGTTTCCCTGTGCGCTACACGCTCTCGTAACGTAACGTCGGTACGTGCCCAAAAGACGCTTGCGTCCGCCACTCGATATGGTCGAAGGTCACTGCCATGCAGAAATAAAAAGAGGGCGATCTCGTAAGAGACCGCCCTTTCAGCTAATCACGCTGGCTAGAACGTGATCTTACCTACCAATTGAACCAACCGTCCGGTCACACCCGACGTTTGAAAAGCACCGTAAATGCTCGTGGGTGTTGGTGCGGTTGCGTAGATCTGTCCGAACGGAGCAAGACCGCCTTGCAGGTTATTCTCTGGAGTGGCGAAATGAGCGTGATTCAGCAGGTTGAAGAAATTGGCTCCAAGAGCGAATTTGAATCGCTCGCTGAGCGCGAAGTTCTTCATGAGGCCGGCGTCCATGTCGAGGTAGCCGGGTCCACGAAACAGGTTCCTTCCTGATCCGAAGCTGGTTTCCGCGCCAGAGGGAACAAACATGCTCGTCGTCAAGCACTGATGAGCATCCCCAGCGGCGATGTTGCCCGGACCGCTGCAACTCGGAAGAATCTGGTTCGGGTTCAGCAGCGTGCCATAGACACCCCACACGGCAGGAAGGCCTCCCGACCCTGGCGGAATGTTGGATATCGGCGCGCCGCTGTCAATGACGGAATAAGGTAACCCCGTACGGGCAAAGAACGTGCCCGAGAGCGACCAACCGCCCGCTGCTTCTTCCACCCAGCGGTTCTGGAATTTGAACGGCTCCTCCCAAACGAAGTTGGCGGTGAAGTTGTTGCGAATATCCAAATCCGAATTGCCATAGTTCAGCCGCAGGTTATTCGGATCCAGTTGATAGGGCACGCTGGAAAACAGCGCGACCGGCGTGTTGACAAGACCGGTGGTTTCATCCAGGGCGTGGCTCCATGTGTAACTGGCGCTGCCGCTGAAACCATAGGCGGCTCGCCGTGTTACCGAAGCGACCAGCCCGGCATAGTTAGACGACCCGCCGCTGTAGATCTGGGTTACGGGCCCGAAGCGCGGATCGGGAGCGGTAGTAGGAATTGGCAGCGCTCCGTTCGAAGAGTACGCATTGACGGCTGAATTTTCAATCAGCTCATCGTAGCCGTGCGTGCCCACATAGTTGAGGTCGAAAGACGTTTTGGTTCCGAAAGCTTGCTGGATTTCCAGGTTCCATTTCACATACGTCGGATTGCTGATTTTGCCGCTTGAGAAAAACGCAGGCGGCGCAAATCCCGGCACCGCCGCTTGCAAATCGGCGAGCGTCGCTCCCGCTCCAAACCCTGCGTTGAATGCGGCATTGGAATTGATCGCCGTGGTTTGCACGTCGTTAATCCCGTTGATCGTAACTCCCGGCGCGACTGGCACTCCCGGCGACGACGGATTCCCAGTCAGCGAGGTGCCGGTCAGGGAGAGTGCATTGAGCGTCGGAGCATTGGCTTCCATGTTCGACACAATCACCCCCTGATAGAGGTCAGTGAACATACCGATTCCGCTACGGATCACGGTGTTCCTGCCGAACGGACTCCAACTCACACCGAAGCGGGGCTGAAAGGCAACTTTCTGCAGTTCGTTGAAGGCCCGATGCTGGTCGGATTGAATTGCCTGGTTGTACGGAATCGTCGGATCGTGGTCCAACGAAGTGAAGGGTTCGGCCAATCGAGAAAAGCAATCCGTCTGACAGACTGCATTCGAATTTCGATCTGCGCGAATCGCTGCCGTCAGCTTCAGGGTGGGACTGACTTTCCATTCATCCTGGAAATAGACGCCCAGACTATAGATAGCCAGAGGATTTCTTGGGAAGTTGGTAAAGTTTTGCGCATAGACGTCGCCTGCGGACGGCGTGAGCAATCCATTGGCGAAATCCGTGAGATTTGAAAAAGCGACGGTTCCGAAAGCGTTGAATTCGTTTCCGTAATCACTTATGTCATTGCGCCGGAAGTTCATTCCAACTTTCAGAGTGTGGTTACCCTTATTGATGGAAAGGTCGTCGAGAATCTGGTATTGACTAACGTGACGTCCCTGGGGAAAGTTCGTATTTGCAGACTGAGTTCCACCAAGGTTCGAAAGAATGCCATTCAACGTCACGCTGTTGTAAGGCAGCACATCCAGGCGGTTGCTGACCGGCGTTGTTTCGGCGAAGACCGCGCTGTACCACATGCCGGACGCGACCAACTGGTTGACCACGTTCGGACTAAAGACGTGGGTCTCGTTGAGCTGGCCATCGTCGGTTGGTTGAATACTCAAAGTATTGAAGAGCGTCGGATCGATGAGGTCGGTGCCTGTGGGCTGCGAACCTCGATCGATGTGGATTCTGCCAAACAGTTTGTCGTTGTTGCTGATGTTCTGATCGATGCGAGCTGCCAGCAGCCATTCCTTATTTAGGTTCGTGCCTGAAGCGTGATCGACCAAGGCGCAAGGCGCACCGCCCACGCCAAAACCCGCGAAAGTGGTAAGGTCGGCGCAGCCTTGTGTGGGATCGGCAGCGGGACTCACCGGGGAATAGTTGGCGTGCCCAGGAGCATTGTTATAAAGAGAAAACATCTGATTGTAGAACGGGATCTCCGCGCCTCGTCCGTTCGCAGTCAGGTTATTCAGCACCGCCGTCTCGAATCCTGCGGTCGGCAGAAAAATCTTTTGCGTTGAGGGCAGAACGTAACGCAGACCTTCTGTGTCCACGAAAAAGAAAGTCTTGTTCTTGATGATAGGTCCGCCGAACGAAGCCGACCATTGGTTGTTGACCGCAAAAGGTCTCGGCGTGTCGGATGATGGATTGAACCAGTCGTTGGCATTCAGCACGGTGCCATTCCAATAATAATTCGCGTTGCCGTGGAACGCGTTGCTGCCTGACTTGGTTACCGAATCCATTTGTACACCGGCCTGACGTCCGTATTGAGCGGTGTAGCCGTTGGTGACGACTGCGAGTTCCTGCATTTCGTTGGCGCCCAACGTAAGGTTGCTGGATCCGCTGTTGTTCAGGTTGAGGAACGGATCGTTGTTGTCGTTCCCATTGATGGTGAATAAATTGGAGGTGGGCGGCAAACCAAACGCGGCGAAGTTGCCGTAGCCGCCGAAGGTTCCTCCCACATTCATGACCACGCCAGGTGTCGTTTGGGCGTAATAGGTTGTGTCATTCCCCGGATTCGGCCGCAACGCGATTTGCTTTTCGTCGACCGTCGTCGTCAGATTGGGATTCTCAGTCTGTAGCAGCGGCGCTTCAGCCGTTACTTCGATCGTCTGATTTTCGCCATGGGGGTTGAGAGCCAAGGTAACGCTGGAGATCTGTCCGAGTTGGACGTCGACGGAACGCCGAGTCTCCGACATATTCGCGGCGGTCGCAGACACGATATAGTTTCCCGGCTTCAGCAGCGAGAAGTGATAGCTTCCGCTTTGATTCGTCGCCGTCGTCTGGCTGGTTCCCTCCGAAGTACTCCGCAGGGTGACCGTAGCTTGAGGGATTATTGCGCCGCTCGCATCCGTCACCGTGCCCGTTAAATCACCGGTAGTAACGGACTGTGCGAAGCCGTACAGTCCCAGGAGCGATAGCAGAAACAGCGCTAACGCGAGTGAAGTTCTCATCCTTGCAACGCTCATGAATTTTCTCCTACCATTTTTGTCAGTTGTCGCGCACGAAACCAGCGGCGCGTTGCCCTACTGACATCCGCTTTCAGTCAAATGCATGCGAGACACCAAAACCTCCGATCGACGGGTAGCAGGGATGGATCGTTCCTCTCGCGGGACGAAATTCGATCCGAGATGGACGAAAGAAAATTTGCGTGGAATTCGGAACCGGTGGAGTGCGCGATACGCGCCGCCATTCTACGGGAATCTATAAGTGTTGAAGCAGCGTATACGGAAATCAGTAAACCGATTTGCGCTGTGCGTTCAACTATAGCCGCGGAGAGAGACGCAACATGTCTTATCACGATGTTGTAAATGCGTCGTCTTGGACTCAGTTGTATTTTTTGTTTGTTATCTCTGGGCGCAACACCCGCTGTTATGCGTCGGTCTCACTGAACACGCGGTGGGTGCGAACTGCGCTCGAAAAGATACCAATGCGCTGAACTTTGTGACAAACCATTTCGTATTCTGGAGCGTCAAACAGTTGTATGGGATGGTCTCCGCAAATCGAAAGCCGTCTGCGTGAAATTCGCATGATGATTCCTCAGATCCACGTCGTCATCGCTGATGCAGAAGCTGGGGTTCGCGATCAGTTGCGACTTTTGCTGGCGGAGGAAACCGGAGTTGAGATCGTCGCAGAGTGCAGCGATGCGAGCCAAACTATTGACGCTATTAACATCCACAAACCTGACCTGGTCGTACTCGATATCGAAATGCAGGATCACGCCGGCAGCGCGCCGCTGAATCGTATTGCTGAGGAAGATGCGCCGATGGTGATTTTCATCAGCGCCAACCATCAGCATGCCATGCGTGCATTCGAAGCCCGCGCACTTGATTTCTTGATAAAGCCGGTCGATCAGCGCCGGCTCCAGGCTGCGATTGAGAGAACGCGAGCAGAGCTTCTCAAGGCTCATGATCGCAAATTGACCCATCATATTCTCGGCTTGCTGGCCGAGGCCAAGAGCGCGCCGCAAACTGAGCGGAGGTTGGTGATCAAGACAGCGGGACGCGTGGTGTTCGTTGACACCAATGAAATTGCCTGGGTCGAAGCGGCCGGGAACTACGTTGAGGTGAATACCAGCGGTGGCCGCTACTTGTTGCGGGAAGGAATTGGCAGCCTCGCCAAAAGACTTGATGCGAACCAGTTCGTTCGCATCCATCGCTCAATTATCGTGAACGTGCGGAAGATCAAAGAACTGCAGCCTTGTAACCGCGGGGAGTACGTAGTTGTTCTCCGAGATGGTAAACAGCTTTCGTGCAGCCGCGGCTACCGCGCAACACTTCAAGAGCTGATCGCAGCGCAGTAAAATTCATCCGCGCTAATGGCCCACAGCTATTGCTGGTAGGCATCCACTCTCGCGGTTGTATCGCCGCTCCCCGCCAGCGCGAAATACTGTGAAGCGGAGATCATGTACAGAATCTGCGCCTCCGGGTTACCGTTCACTGCTACCGCGACTCTGCCGTTATTTGCCACGGAGGCCGTGCCCGCGGTCTGGCTCTGGCTCAGTCCATTCTGATTACTCTCATCCGAAGTGACGGTGATGTTGCCCGATCCAGCGATCGCGATGCTTACGACGTTCCAGACACTAGTATCGACTGGAGGAAGCGAGCCGCCAGCGTAGGTCCCGGAAAGAGAAGTCACCGAAAAGAATCCCGACTGCGGTGGTACTTGCGGTGTCATGAATCCGAAACTGACGGCAGTGTCCGTGCCGATGATGAAGGCCTGGTTCGTGGTCACCAGGTAAAGGACAGGTTGCGAATTTTGGAAGCCCGATCCACTCGTCAGCGTCAGCGTCGTCCGGCCGTTCGGAGCCACGACGTAAGTTCCGGCTCCCACCACCGGCTGCGCAGTTACGGTACCGCCGCTGTTCTGGTCGGAAGTCATATTGAAACCTCCACCAGCGCTAGCGAATAATCCAACCTGGCTCTCCGGAGTTGTCGCATCTAGCGCCGTTACTTCGAATACGCCCGTGCCGGCGAGGTTGTCCGTCTGGAAGGAGTTGGTCGACTGTTGAAGAATCGTCCCACTTACCAGCGGATAGCCACCCGTTGCAAAGGCATCGGTTTCGACGACCAGCAGTTGCGTCGCATTGATAATGTAGAAGCTGTAACCGGTGGTTTGCTGGCCAGTCTTGATGTTTGCCGTCCCTCGGCCGTTGGTCGCAACGGTGTAGCCGCCGGTGAAAGAAACGTTCGAGACAACACCCGTGCTGCTATCGTCGGAATCCAACACCCCACCGGTAAAGTTCCCCGCTCCATCGGCTACAAAGGCTCCCGCCAGACCAAACCGATTCGAGCTGGGATCGATTCCCACGAATCCGAATGCGTAGTTGCCCGTAATTGCTGACAGGGTAAATGCAGAGGGGGTTTGTTTCAAGAGCACGCCAGAATTGCGCGTACCGCCGCCCGTGGCGTCGTCGAACTCAATGATGTTCGCGTTCCCGCCAGCCGTTATGGACAGCGCAAATGTGCGGGTGCCTCCCGTCGTCATGTTCAGGTTCATGAAGCCCAGGCCATTCGTGCCGATCGAATATGTGCCGGTGAAGGTCTGGCTGAGCAACGGTACCGTCGTGTCATTTATATCCATGATGCCGCTGGAAATGTTCCCTTTTCCGTCGGCCACAAAGCTTCCCGCGGCGACGAAAATCGGAAGTTGCGTTCCATTGCCAACCGAGCCACGGACTGAAAACGCGTAGTTGCCGCTCACGATCCCGTTGTTTGTAGTTCCGGCATTGATAGTAATGCTTAAGTTCGCCGTGGCGAGCTGGGCGGGCGTCGACGAGTCAGTCACCTGCACCGTAAAACTTGTGGTTCCAGTCGCAATAGGCGTCCCGGAAATCACCCCGCTGGAGCTGAGGGAAAGACCCGGGGGCAGCAGGGTGCCTCCTGTAAGGGTCCAGGTATACGGCTGGATTCCACTGCTTGCCTGCAAAGTCTGGCTGTAAGTGGAGCCCACCGTCCCAGCTTGCAATGATCCGGTCGCGACCGACAGCGGTGGCGGCCGATTGATCACGATACTCAGAGCTTGGGTAACGATCGCGTCCGAGGAATCCTCGACCTGAACGGTAAAATTGTATGTTCCCAACGTCGTTGGCGTACCGGTGATTTCGGCGGATGTGCTTGTGCTCGTCGTCTGAAAGGTTAGTCCCGGCGGAAGACTGCCTGAAATGATCGTCCAAGTAAAAGGTGCGGGTGCACCGGCGGCATTGATGAATGAATCATAGGCAACATTGAGAAGGCCACCAGGCAACGACGTGGTGGTGATCGTAAGCACCGCGACCAGAGAAATCGATTGGGTCGCGGTCACAGTCGTGTTGGCCACTGAAGTTGCCGTGATCGTTGCAGTGGTGGCGACCGCGACGGTTGCTGGGGCCGTATAGACGACGGCGGTCGTGGTGTTGCCGCTCAAGGTGCCGGGACCGGTAAGCGTCCACGTCACACCTTGGTCTAACTTGTCGTTAGTGAGGGTGGCAATAACCGTCGCGGTTTGGCCAGGATTCAGCGACGTTTCCGAGGTAGACAGCGTAATCGTGATAGCGCCGCTACCCGAACAACCCGAAAAGGCCAACCAATACACAAGGATACCGACCAACAACAAGCAAAGAGGTCTGAATTTTCTCACGATTTCTCCACTGAAAGTTGTAACAATATCCTTGCGAAACAGCAAGCCGCTAGAACGAGAACAGAACCTGCAGATCGATTCTTCGAGTCGCTGAGCCGAACGAGTAAGGCCCGCCGGCAAGCGCATTCGATTCGCCGAATAGCGGCGAATTGAGATTGCCAGTGGGTGGCGCCAGGTTCACCCGATTAAGAACATTTCTTGCGGAAACGCTGAAGGTTAGATTATAGCGCCGATTGGTCGT
>JBEKGG010000043.1:0-20976 GCA_050012915.1 Terriglobales bacterium
AAACTGCGATCGGGATAAGGCAGGGCGCAACCATCGGCGATTTCCACCGTCACGTTGGGCGCCGCCGGTTTCTTGACATTACAATCGGGATCTCGATTCACAACCACTACGTTCTTAAAAAGCACGCGGAGGCGATCCCACTCGCCGGCAATGCCGGGTGAACCACCAACATCGAGCAAGGACATGGAACGCGCGGGCTGCATTATGTCGACCGCCATTTGCGATCGGCCGGCGCGTAACCGGGCATGAATTGGACTGGTAAGTTTGAGAAGCAACGGCGTGGACATCCCGACGAACCGGCCTTTCTTACTGAGTTAAATCTGCTAAGTTAAATTTACTAAGTTAAATCTGCCTCGATTAGAGAACTAATCGGAGGAAGCATCTTTTTCTAGTTTTTCCCACGAGAATGACTTGTTCCTGAACTTGCGATAAGTTTGCCACAAGCTTAAAGGAACGAAGGAGTAGACCACAGGAATCATGTAATAGGAGAACCATAAGGCCCAATAGCAGATGCGATCGTAATTAATTTCCCAGATCGAGGGCTTTGAAAGATCGCCTTCCGGCCTTTCCGGGTAAGCTGGCCAGTTTCCACCTTCCTGTTCCCGCCACAGGCGGGAATAGCGGTCGATCTTGGCGTCGAGCGCCGGCGACAAGTTGTCCGAACGGTCACGCACCCCACGAATCGCCGTGCTCTTGACCATGGAGTGGTGCTTTCCGTCATCGATCGCGCTGCGGTCGGCTCCTTCGAGCAGAGTCATCCGCTTATCAAATGGGATCTGCAGAAACTCGCAGACTCCCTTCATTACCGCGGCAGGATCGCTCACCAGGTCTTCGTAGTAGATTTGGTAAACCGGCGCCCCATCTGCGAGCAAACGATCGCACTGCAGCTTCATCTGGCGGTACCCAAGCAGTGCGCGCAGCGTGATTCCCTTACGCCGAAAGAAGCTGGGTTGCTCGGCGGCCTTGGCGATGCTGCGACAGATGCCTCTCAAATCACGCCATATGATTATGAATTTCGCTTTGGGAAAGGTGGCGCCAATCTCCGAGAGCATGTCGAAATACGTCGGCGATTTGCATCCCCAGATCGTCGCGGTCTTTTTCTGGCGAGCGTATTCGATATGTACGGCGTCGGAAGCCGTCTTCAGATCGGAGATATTCTCGGGAATCCGGCTGGGGTCGATCTTATGCCGAATAATCGCTCCGTTAAAAAAATCCCACCGGGCCAGCCAGCTGGCGGTTTTTCGCGGCAGCCAAAATATGGGGCGCAAGAAGACAAGATCGTCTTCATAGGTTAATGCGATCTGAGGGTGCTGATTTAACAAAGCGTAGAACAACGAAGTACCGGAGCGCCAGATCCCCACGACATACAGTGGCCCATCGGCAAGCTGGGAGGTCGAAGCCTCCGTTTTTTGTTCAGCAATCTCTAGAGACGTTGTAGACAATTCTTCCATCCAGGTTAGAGGCCTAAATTACAGGCTGGAGTCGCCATCGAAAAAGCTTGGATCCCAGACCTTCGGATCCTTCAAACGCTGTGCCAGTTTCTCATCAGTGGCACTATAGAAGTAGCGCCACGATGCAAGTTCGCGATGATGTGGTTTCATGCTTTCGATCACTTCCAGTTTTTTGGAGGAAAAGCCGACCGCTTCGAGAATCTGAATTCCTTCTTCCTGGCATCTCTCGAGGGTGCGATAGAGAATCGGCTTGAGCGCATCGGTCTGGCCTGGCAGCGACTGGAAATCGACGAGGCGCATGCGCTTGAGCCCGAGGCCGGCATTGTCCTGGCGGCACACGATGGCGTAGGCCGCCAGCTCGCTTCCTTTGTTGACGGTTAAAACCCAGGCTCTATTTTTGGAGAGTGCGCTCCTGAAATGCCACTCCAGCGCCGCGCGCGAACGGGAAGCAAGTAACGCGCCGGCAGAAGATTTGCGCAGCAACTGCCAGAACCGGTCAAAGCGATCGTCAAACTGAGTGCAGAACTGAACCTCATCGCCATTGCGTCCGGATCGTAGAGCGCTGCCAGTAAGAGCGTCGCGCAGAAACAGCCCCGCCGACAGCGGATAAATCAAACTTCGCACTCGATTTAAATCTCGCTTGTTCAACAGGCTCGCGGTAAAGGCGCGATAGTTCGTGATCCAAAATGAAGATCGGTCCCAAGATCCGGCTGGGACGCGGGTACAGCCGAATGCTTCCTGCAGCTTCGACGCCTTGGCGTTCACGGTTGTGTTCACGAACAGGTCAATACCCTTCTGATTGAAGAACTTTCCTAAAAGCATGAAGGAATAAAGCCGGTAACGAGAATCCACCACCAATGAACGGCTGGTGGCCGCCAGCAGGGTTTGATCGCCGAACTCGTAGGTCAGCGGGATATTGGCGACGGAACCAACGATCTCGTTATCGGCGTTTTCGCAGACCCAGCCGATGGGCCAACGCGAAACTCCCTGGCAGGCGGGATTGTGGTTCCACAAATCAGTCCATTCTTCGTAAGTCTTGGGTTGCAGGCCATAGCGGGACTCTAACGCCGCGATCTGGGGATAGTCATCAAACGTGGCCTCACGCAGCACAGGCGACTTCGCTTTGACGGCGCTTCCCGTCTTTACCGAACTTACGTTCACCGAAACCGGGTTGGCAGCCTCGACATCCTTCAAACACGACTGGAGCTTTTGCGCTAATAAATCCACGTTCTGCTCATAGAACATGGACTCGTGGCCTCCACGGATTTTGTGAAGTTCCAAGCCGCCGCCGATCAGTCCGTTCCAACTCGCGTGGAAGTCCCAGTAACGGCCCACGGGCCAGTCCGTCGATTGAAAGAAGACCACGCGTCCGGAGTACGGCTTGGGGCGATAAACAAAAGAAGCTGGATGCACAATGTGTTCCAGATCCTCGAGGCGGTCGATGTTCACCCGGCGATGCCAGGCATGGCAGGCGCGCCAATAGCGCACGCTAAGCCGGCGACGAATTCCGATGATGCGGTCGTTGACGAAGTCCGCCAGTCCTGGCAATCCTTCGCGACGAAGGTTGGAAAATTGGAACTCGACTCTTTTCCTCAGCAACCGCCCGCGGCTCTCTTGCGAAAAGTCCTCATAATAAGCCGGGTTCTGCGCGTCAAAGACTACCAGCAGCGCAATCTTCTCACCCTGCTCTTCTAATTGCCTGGCCATTTCATAGGCGATTACGCCATTCACGCAGAGGCCAGCGATATAGTACGGTCCCTCGGGTTGCGCCTCGCGCATGCAGCGCACTAACGCACCCGCGATGTCCTCGAGGTTATAGGGAACTTGCAATTGGGAAGCATCGTCGGTCGGCAGGTGAAGACCCAAAAGCGGACGATCACCGCCCAGGCGGTGAGCCAGGGGAAGAAACAGTGGCCCACCCCGCACCCAGAACAACGGTGGTTTGGAACCCTGCGGCTGAATGGGAACAATCGCGGGATGATGGATCGGGATACTTCTTCCGCCCACCATTGCCGCTAACTGCTGGATGGTCGGCGCCTGAAAGATGTTGGCCAGCGAAAGCGTTTTTCCCAGGCGTTGCTCGATGCGGAGCAAGAGCTTTGCGACCAGCAGTGAGTTTCCGCCGAGATCGAAGAAATTATCCGTGGTCCCGATGTCATGTTTGCCCAGGACCGTCTCCCAAATACTTACCAGCTTGGATTCAAGGGCATCCGCGGGTGCGACGAACTGGGCGGCGGAAACTGGTTGTTCGGCCTCGAGAGCATGACGATTGACTTTGCCGTTCGGCATCAACGGCAAGTTCTCCAGCTTCACGATGGCCGACGGAATCATGACCTCTGGCAGTTTCCTGCTCAGATAATCGCGTAATTGCTCGGCGTCGAACTGCGCCGGATCGGTCGGCACCACATAGGCGATCAGGCTGGGCTCGCCTTGTTTTTCCCCTCGCAGTGTGACCACCGCTTGTCGGATTCCGTCGTAGGCGGAAATCACGGCTTCGATTTCTTCGAGCTCAACCCGGAAACCGCGGATCTTGACCTGGTGATCCAGGCGGCCCAAGAGCTCGAGATTGCCATCGGGCAAATAACGGACGAGGTCACCTGTTTTGTAGAGGCGCGCCCCCGGAGTTCGGTCAAAGGGATCAGCAATAAATACGGCGGCGGTTTCCTCAGGCCGATTCAGGTAGCCGCGTACGACGCCGGGACCTCCAATGTAAAGCTCGCCTGGGGCTCCGACTGGCAAGGCATTCAGATGAGGGTCCAAGACATAAACACGGGCGTTGGGAATTGGGCGGCCGATAGGAACGAGTCTTGCCGCCTGATCCGGCTTGCACTTGTGTACCGTGCTCCACACACTGGCTTCCGTGGGGCCGTACTCGTTGAACAAGGTGGCTGCGGGGAGCAGCCGGTAATGACGGTCGACCAGCTCTACGGGGCAAGTCTCGCCCGCGACCATCACCTCGCGCAACGACGTCAGTTCGCCGCTCCTGGCTTGATCGAGGAGCAGACTGTAGAGAGAGGGCACGCTCAAGAGGTGGGATATGCGATGCTGCATCACCAATTGCGCCAACCGCGTCAGGTTCGATTGCAGCGGCCCCGGAGTCAGGACCAGGGTGCCACCGCGGGCGAGGCTGCCAAAAATTCCGACGAGCGAGCTGTCAAAAGCGAAGGACGAAAGCAAAAGAAAACGGCCGGCGTCCGACCCATAGTAAAGAGAACGAGCATGGGTGGAATGAACCAGGTTGCGATGCGTGATCTCGACGCCTTTGGGCTTGCCTGTCGAACCCGAAGTGTAGATCAGGTACGCCAGATTCTCAGGGGTGGCGCGGCTGGGAAATGGATCTGCGCTTTCCTGCTCCACGACACTCCATTGAGAGTCAAGCGAAAGCACGGTCGCGTCGCAGCCGGGCAATCCTGAGCGTAAATGCTGTTGGGTTAGCAGTACGCCAAGCTGAGTGTCGGCGCAAACGGCCGCCAGTCGCTCAGCAGGATAAGAAGGATCCAGGGGCAGACATGCCCCTCCAGCTTTCAGGACACCCAAGATGCCAACAATCATCTCGGATGAGGGCTCGAAATAAAGCCCGACAGCTACGTCCGGACCTACGCCTTGCTTCCGCAGGTAGGCAGCTAATTGATTGCTACGGCGATCGAGATCGTGATAGGTCAACGATCCCGCGCCATCGACCAGGGCAACGGCGGCAGGCGTGCGCTCGGCTTGTCTGGTGACTAAATCGTGCAGGCAAAGTTGCGCCGGAAATTCAGCTTCGGTTTCGTTCCAGGCCACGCAGATCTGGTCGCGCTCTCGCCCGGTGAGCATTGGCAGGTCGGAAATGCGCTGATCGGGATTGGCCGCGACACTCTCCAGCAGCATGGTCAAGTGGCCCGCCATGCGCGCGATGGTTGGCGCTTCGAACAAATCGGAGCTGTACTTAAAGCGACCGACTATGCCCGAGGGACGGTCATCGAGTTCAAGGCACAGATCAAACTTGGAAATTCCGGTGTCAACCTCCGACTGCGTAAGCGCGGCGCTCCATCCATCGTGGGTTTGAGGCATGGGCGGTTCCAGGGTGAGGAGAACCTGGAACAAAGGATTGAAACTCAGGCTACGGTTGGGACGCACATCGTTGACCACCTGAGTAAAGGGGGCGTCGTCGTTGGACAAAGCGTCGAGGGTGACGTTGCGCGACCGCCGCAACAATTCGCGGAATGTAGGATCACCGGAAAGATCATTGCGGAGTACAACGGGGTTCAGAAAATATCCCAGCAGACCTTCTAATTCGGAGCGCTTGCGACCCAGGCTCACGGTGCCGATGGCCAAGTCTTCGAGCGCGGAGTAGCGGTAGAGAAGCACCGCAAACCCAGTCAGCAGGGTCATGAACAGGGTCGCCCCTTCGCGCCGGCTCAATGCCTTGAGGGAATCCGCTAAATCCTTTGCGAGTTCGACGGAATGAATCGCGCCACCAAAGCTTTGTACGGCCGGACGCGGGTGGTCGTAGGGCAGCTGCAAAATGGGGAGATTGCCGCGGAGTTGTTCACGCCAGTAGGCCAACTGGGAGGAAAGATGTCCATTGCGAGACAGCCAGTCGCGCTCCCAAACTGCGAAATCGGAGTACTGGATGCAGGGCTCGGACAGCGGCGACTCTTCCCCATCCGTGAAGGCGGTGTAGAGCGCTCTCAACTCAGGAAGCAAAACTCGGTAGATCGAATAGCCATCAAAGATGATGTGGTGCAGGGTGAAGAATAGCCGATGTTCAGTGTCGCTGAGCTGCACCAACAAAACTCGAAACAACGGCGCTCGCGACAAATCGAATGGCCGCATGGCGTCTTCGACGGCCAAGCGCCTGGCTTCTGCTTCTTTCTGCGAATCGGCGATCGCACGAAGATCAGCGATGCGTAGAGGCACGGGTCCAGGCGGCTCGATCACCTGAACGGGTTCACCATCGAGCAAGCTAAACGAGGTACGCCACGCCTCATGGCGGCGGACAATCTCGGTGAGAGCCCGTTTCAGGGCATCCACATTTAAGGTTCCGCGGCGATGGATGGTTACGGGCTCGTTGTAAATCGGAATGCCGGGAACCATCTGGGCGTGCAGCCAGATCTGCTGCTGCGCAAACGACAACGGAGCCCCGCCTTCACTCCTGAGCCGGAGGATGGACGAGACCCCGCTGACTTGCGTCAACGGCGTCTCTTTGGGTTCTTTTAGTTGTACCGTATTTGCCATTTTTCCTGGCGGCACTGATTTACATGAGCCTTCTTAAAGGCTCGAGTCTCCGTCGAAACAGGATGGATCCCATACCTGCGAATTCTTCAGCTTCTCGGCCAATTCCGAGTCGGCCGCTTTATAGAAATAACGCCATGAAGTAAGAGCCCGGCGATGCGGCGACAGGCTATCGATGACTCGCTGCTTCTCGGGACCAAAACCCATGGCTTCGACTATGTGTATGCCGTCGCGCCGACAGCGGGCTAAGGCGTGACACAGAATCGGACGCAGCAACTCGACATCTTCCAGCGTTTGGAAGTCGACCAATCGCATACGCTTCAAGGAGAGAGCGGCATTGTCCTGCCGCAGAAAAATTGCATAAGCAACCAGCTCTGAACCTCGGTTCACGGTCAGAACCCACGCCCGACCCTGCTTTAGAGGATGCTTAAAGTGCCATTTCAGGGTCTCTCGGGATCGATTGGCTAACAGGCGATGTGCGGATGCCAGGCGCAATTTCTGCCAAAAGTCCTCAAAGCGTTCATCAAATTCGGTGCAATAGTCCGGTTCGATTCCGTTGCGGCGGGTCTTGAACCATTTGCCCGCCACGGTGTCGCGCAGGCGTAAGCCGGCGGAGAGCGGATAGCTCAGTGGTTTGCCGTGCAGGTCTTTCATGGCCAGAAGGCTGGCGCTAAAACCCTGGTAATCCGTGATCCAGAAAACCGACTTGTCCCAACTTCCAGCCGGTACCCGCTCGGCGCGAAATACCTGATTGGCTTTGGCCGCCTGTTCATTCACGGTCGTGGCCAGGAAGAGATTCACTCGCTTCTGCTTGAAGAAATTCCGGAAGAGCTGGAAGGAGTAGGTACGGTAACGGGCGTCAACTACGACCGCCCTGCTGGCGCTGGCGAGCAGCCGTCGATTCTCGAATTCACAAAGCAGCGGAACGTTGCCGATGTGACCAACCATCTCTTTGTCTTCGTTGACCAGCACCCAGCCGATCGGCCAGTCTGGAAATTCCTGGTAAACGGGATTGTTGGCCCACAGATGAACCCATTGCTCATAGCTCTCGGCTTCGAGGGAATACCGGCCTCCGAGTTCCGCAATCCGGCCGTAGTCGTCGAAAGTGGCTGGGCGAAACATGATCGCCGACTTGGCAGCCGGGTCATTGGTCGTGATCAGGTTTGGAGTATCCACTAAGAAAGGCCTCTCTCGCCTGGGCGGGGGAGCAATCCTGGAATGGAATCAAACGACACGGGTAATGCTACCAGACCACGCAACCCGAGGTTTTCACGCCATACGATGGGTCCAGGTTTCACCTGCAGATTGGGGAGCCGCTGCAAAATAGTGGCAAAGGCAATCTGGCCCTCCATCCGAGCCAGTGGGGCGCCGAAACAAAAGTGAGCGCCGAATCCGAATGCGACGTGACGATTATCCTTGCGCCGGATATCCAGGCGATCGGGATCTGCGAAACGCTGAGGATCGCGATTGGCCGCACCCATCACGGCAATGACAGCCTGTCGCTTGCGAATTCTCCTGCCGTCAATTTCGGTGTCTTCCGGGGCTAATCTTGCGGTGTGCTGGCTGGGGCTCTCGTAACGCAGCAGTTCTTCTACGGCCGAGCCAATCACCGAAAGATCCGCGCGCAAATCCTGCATCACGTCGGGATTCCGCAACAAAGTCAGAATTCCGTTTCCCAGCAGATTCGTGGTCGTTTCCTGCCCGCCCACCATGGTCACGATCACGTTGGCGACGACCTCTTCTTCGGAGAGCCGGTCACCATCAACTTCCGCGGCGAGAAGCGAAGAAACCAAACCATCTCGGGGACGAGCTCGCTGCTCGCGGATGGTCTCGCGGAAGTAACTCGTCATTTCGTTCAGACTGCTGCGCACCCGGCTCGCGCGATTCGGATTGTGCTGAAAGTTACCCAGCATTTCAGCAAAATCCGCAGACCAACGCTTGAGCTGAAGATGGTCGGAAATGGGGACGCCCAACATTTCCGCGGTCACGATGGCTGGCAGAGGAGCGGCAAAATCGGCGATGAAATCCATTTCGCCACGCGGAAGAACTGAATCTAACAGGCGGTTCGCGATGTCCTGAATGTGTTCCCGGAGAGCTTCCACCCGCCGTGGCGTAAAAGCCTGCGAACACAGACTCCTCATCCGGGTGTGGGCCGGAGGATCCATGAACAACATCTGTTTGACCATCACCTGCGCAATCGGGCTCAAGTCGGCCAAACCCATTTCTGCGAGTTGTTCTGGAGTTGGAGTGCGGCGAGCCGAAAAATCCAGCAAAACTTTCACTACGTCATCGTAGCGAGTCACTACCCAAGCGTGGAGAAAAGGATCCCACAGCACCGGGTCCTCGGTCCGCAAGCGGCGATAGAGCGGGTAAGGATCGGCCAGCACCTCCGGGCTAAGAAGGTGATAAAGGCTCAGGCGGCCTTCGGGTTTTGCTTCTACTGGCATTTGTTCATTATCTGTAAAGGGAAAACCATCAACGGTAATCGCTCAATCTGCCGGGACCTCTTGCTGCGCCACCAAAAGGCGTTCAATCTCGCTTGCCAGTTCGGCGGCGGTGGGAGAGTCGAAGACTTTTCTCAGCGGAAGTTCGACTCCGAAAATGCTCCGCACGCGGGCAATCAGCTGCGTGCCCAGCAAAGAATGTCCACCCAGGAAAAAGAAGTTATCGTTGACGCCGACTTTTTCCAGCCCGAGCAATTCGGCCAGTATGGAAACGACGCGCTTCTCGGCTACGGTACGCGGCGCGATGTAAACTTCGTCGGCGATGGTGTTGAGGGTGGTGGGGGCGGGAAGGGCAGTCCGGTCAACCTTGCCACTGGATTTCAACGGCAAAGCATCGATGCGAACAAACGCGGCGGGCACCATGTAATCCGGGAGTCGCGCCCGCAGGTGTTCCTGAAGGGAGCCACGGGTAAGCTGCTGGTCGGAGCTCACAACATAGGCGACCAGCCGTTTGTCGTCACCGTTGTCCGCCCGAGCCACGACTACGCTGGTCTCGACGCCGGGAAACTCGTTTAAGAGATTGATGATCTCGTTGGGCTCAATTCGATATCCCCGAATCTTGATCTGTTCATCGGTTCGTCCAACGAACGCAATCTGCCCATCCGGCAGATAGCGGACCAGGTCGCCAGTCCGGTAGAGGCGCGCATTGGGCAGCGGGCTGAATGGATTCGCGACGAAAACCTGCGCCTCCTGCTCCCGACGATTCAAATATCCCCGGGCAAGTCCTGCGCCTGCGATATACAATTCCCCGACTGTGCCCACCGGAACCGGTTTCAGTTCATCATCCAAAACATGGATTTGCACATTGTCGATCGGGCGTCCAATCGTCGGATCGCCATGGGCTCGATCATTCGGCAACACCACGCCCGAGGTGGCAACCACGGTGCACTCGGTGGGGCCATAATTATTAATCAAAGAAAAGGGCAAATTCGCGGGCGGATAACGGTGCAGCGCGTCTGCACCGGTGAGAAGCAAGCGAAGCGACGTTTGAGAAGGCCATTCCAGCGCGAGCAGACTCTCCGCCATGGGAGTGGGGACAAAACTCACGGTTATTTTCTCCGCCAACAGCCAGTCGCGTAAGCCTCGGGCAGAACCACGCGTGGCATCGTCGGGAAAATGGACGCTGGCGCCCGCGGTGAGGTAAGGCCAAATTTCCCAGACGGCGGCGTCAAAGCTGAAGCTGGCAACCTGGCTCGCCCGGTCAGCGGATGTAACCGAGAACGCGCGCCGATGCCAATAAATCAAGTTGAGCAAGCTGCGATGCGTGATTTGCACCGCTTTGGGCTGGCCGGTGGAACCCGATGTGTAAATCACGTAGGCGAGATTCTCTGCCGTTAAACTCGAAGGCGGCAAGGGCTGCGGTGGAGCTGGCTCGGGCAGTTCCTCGTCTACAAGCACGACATGCCAATCGCCGGAGGGCAACGTTCCGGACACTCGGCGATCCGTAATCAGCACCCGGAGTTGAGTATCGCGCAACATGAAGTCCAGGCGGCTGACCGGATACTCGAGATCCATCGGCACATATGCTCCACCTGCTTTCAGGGTGGCCAGCGCAGCTACCACAATCTCAGGAGATCGCGGCAGGAAAATTCCAACCAGCGCCTCGGGTCCAACGCCCAGGGACACCAAACGCAGGGCGAGCCGATTGCTTCTGTCCTCCAGTTGGCGATAAGTAAGGCTCTTGGTTTCCGATTGCAGGGCCAGCGCATCAGGTGTTTTTTCTGCCTGCTCGCTGACCAATTGGGCAACCAGCAAGTCCTGCGGATACTCGTGCGCGGTGTTATTCCAATCGGCAGATGGCTTGGATGAATTCATTGATGACAAAGCTTCAGTAACGGTTTCCGAAGTAGCTTTTTCCAGCTTCAAGGTCTGTCTCCAAATCCGTTGGGGGAAGAAACAGAGCGGAGGATAGGATCCGCGACTACCAACGTGCGTTAACGCGATTTGTGAACCAATCTGACTGATGCATTAGCGAGATCGAATTAGTCGGTGAATACCGAGCGCGACTCATCTTCCTGGTCCCGGAGGGCTTCGGCTCGAACCCCTTCTGCGCCTGAGGGTTGATGGATCTTGATGCTGGCCGGAAATGGGTAGGGCATGCTCAAGGGCCAGGTAAAGCGATTTTCTCCCTCATCGAATAAGAAACCCGAGGACCGCCAGAAAGTTAGGCAGGGCTTATTTTTTTCCGTGGGCAGATAGTCGGCACGCAGTTCACTCAGCCCTAAGCTCCGGCAATAGGAAGCGGCAAACGCGACCATGGCGTGCTCGACGTTGCGTCCCATGACTCGGCAACTCAGGACAAAATCTGTAATTTGCGCGGCCCCAGACTGAATCTCCAAACTGAGTATGCCGGTTAAGCCCGAATCGCCAAATCTGTCTTTCACTCTGAAAGCCCACAGCTTGCGAGTGTCAGGTTGCAGCCAGGTTCGCAGTTCCAACTCTGAGACTCGCCGGGTGGATAGATTCATCTGGTTGGTCTTGTTCATCAACTGAACCACCCGGGCTCGGTCGGCCTCGCCCGACTCGACCACCATGAGCTCGGTGTTGAGCGAACGCAGCCATTCTTCGGCGGAGCCGATTTGCTCCCGCGACTGGTCCCGTTGTTTCTCGGCGGCGTAGAGCTGATGGCGCGACTTATCTTCCAGCGTGACGTAGGCAGAATCGAAGCAGTCCAGCGCCAAGAGATGACTGGCAAATAAAGTCTTGTCGTCCGGCCACTCCGGAACCAGGACTTCGGGCAGAGCTTCGCGCACCCGGGCGCGTTCCACCGGGTTGTCGTCGATAAACACGACCGACTGCAAACCCAGGTTCAATTCCGCGACCAACTCAGAAATGTTGGCGGCTTTGTCGTTCCAGTTGATTCTGTGGGCGGCGATGTCGCCCAGACGAAGAACCATTTCCGGATGTTTGGCTAACGCTTCCAAAGCCACGCTTTCTTCATTCTTGCTGGCGATGGCCAGTAAAATCCCCCGGTTGCGTAAGCTCTTGAGGGCTCGCTGGAAGTCGACGTAGGCCTCGCCCAGATAATCGTGCCCTCCCAAGCGCAGGTTCTGCCATCCCAGATCGCCCACGACCCCGCCCCACATCGTATTGTCGAGATCAACCACGATGAGCTTTCGGGAGGCTCCCACCACGGCGGAAATCGCCGCCTTCACATCCGACGCAGCCGCGCGAAATACATCCGCATGAAACGGAGTCTTGGTCAAATACCAAAGTTTAGGGCTGTACGCGTTCTTGCCCACTGTTTCCGTCCAACGCTGGCCGTCGAGAAGAAATATGCCCGTCGAGTTTTCCAGATGCTCTGCCAGCTTGAGATTCATTTTGAGTAGCAGCTTGCGAAGCCCTTTTCCCTTCAGGTTGAGAATTCCGTCTCCACGCTGATAAAGGGGAAGAGTCCAGGACACGACGAATAGAGCGCGGACATGATTCTGCGACTCGCGCAGGCACTTGGCGAACTGCTCTACCTCCGCAAGCACGCGATCTTCGTCCACCGATTCATGATTCAAAGCGTTGGCGAAGGTGGGAGCTATTTTCTGGGGCGATGTCCAGACCAGGGCAAAATCTGGGTTTTCGGCTTGGGACAATTGCAACAGCGAGGGGAACACTTGCCCGAAGGGCGCGACGGAAACCGAAAGCTGCGGCTCCGCTTTGCCGTTGGCGAGATAGTGCCCCAGCGTTTCTAAGTTGAAATCAGAAATAAGATGAAGTTTCAAGCCGATCTTTACCTTAATTTTGGAATGTTACCGGGACTACGCTGAATCCGGTCTTCGCGCGGCCAGACTGGTGACGTAGGTGGCCAACGACTCCACCGTTCTGAAGTGGCCAGTGGTGGGTGAGAACGGATCATCTTCCGTAAGGTCGACGCGAAAACCGTAGGATTCTTCCAGTTTTTGCTCGGCGATTACGATGAAGTTTGCCAGCCCCAAGGAATCGAGCGTACCTCCCGCGCCGAAAAGCACGGTTGACAACGACTTCCGGATACGCTGATCTTCCGGCAGCTGCAGATTGAGATCGGAAATCGAATCATAGATTACCCGGAGTACATCATCGAGATCACCCGTGCGATCTCGCGTCGGTTGTTTTACCGAGGACTCCAAGGACTTAATTCCTTGCGTGGTCATCTTTTACCCCCCAGAGTTGAAAAAGCGCCCCATTGGTTACTTTTGAAAAAGAAGTCTGCTGGGACATCGCAGCGAAAACAGCTTCCAGCCGTTCCCACTGGCCAAGCTCATCGATTTCCCAACTATGCAGGTACAAATGTGCGATACCACCGTGTTGCTCCACGTGCTTAAGCGCGTACAAAAAGTGTTGCGGCCAATCCGTGGCGGCGTTATGAACGGCCAGGAAATTCAACATTCCGGCGAAATTGCCTTCCAGTGCCGCGTGCCGGAGTTGAATCAATCGACTGTGCCAACAGGCGTGCGTGCTCAGCCCCCACAAAAATGGATCTCGGGGAAAGGAATTAAGGTTGAAAAGACATGTACGCGCGCCCACGAAACCAGCCTTTTTTACCAGGCCCGGAGTGGAGCGGTTGAACTTCCCCTGGGGATAACAGAAGGAAATTGCCGGGGCCCCGATGGTATCTTCCAGCCATTGTTTACCGGCCACGATTTCAGGGAACGCTTCGGAGTCAGGCAGAGACTTCAAAGGCGCGTGATTCAGCGTATGCGCGCCGATTTCGAAGCGGGCCGCCAATTCCCGGACATGCGCAGAAGGCATCACTGGACGCTCGGGATTACGGGCCGGAATGTAGAAAGTAGCTTGCAATCCGTACTTGTCTAACAGTTCCGCGGTTCTCAAATCCGTGATATCCCCGTCGTCGATGCTAATGGTTAAAAAGCGATCTGTCATTGAACTTATTTACTTCGGTTCCACGAACCTAACTATCGCTTCCCCGTGCCTCGACGCTGACCGGTGATGGCTCTGGCGAGAGAGTTGGAAGGGCTGAGAATTCCGTTGGGTCGAGCCGACGCGCAATCACGTCCTCATAAATTTCCAGCAACTGACGATAATTCGCGCTCGCGGTGTACTTCGCCTCGTACTCCTTGCGAGCCTGGATTCCGAGCAAGCGCATGTATGAGGGTTCCTCCCAGGCGCGCGATGTCACCTGCGCCATTTCATCGGAGTTTCCGGGAGAGAAAAAGAATCCCGTGCGGCCGTCTTCGACGATTTCCTGCATGGCTCCCAGTTTCGACGCCAACACGGGAACACCGCAGGCAAAAGACTCGAGAATGGTGAGCGGAAGGTTCTCGTAAAGCTCACTGGGAAAAATCACGAACCGCGCTCCCTTCATGGCTTCGATCACGCGTTCGCGCGGTTGGTGGCCCAAAAAAGTTACGTTGGATAGACCATCGGCCACCGCTTCCCTTTCCAGTTGCTCCCGGGCTGGGCCGTCCCCGATAACTCGCAACGCATACGTTCGGGGTAACTGGCGCCATGCTTTCAGCAGCGCGGGCGTTCCTTTTTCCCGGGAGACACGTCCGACGCAAAGGGCGTACGATCCTTCCGAAGTTCGCATGCCCGGATCGGGCACAAAATTCGGTTTGACTACGATTTTTTCGGCGGGGAGGCCAGCGTTCACAAACCGGCTTCGCGAAAAGGATGTGAGCACGATGTAACGATCGACCATCCGGTGCCAGGTCTTCAAAGCATGGTGCACCCATAGCATGAGCGCAACCGGAGCAGTCTGCACTCGCGAATCGCGATAACAACCATGCCGAACGCCCTGCCAGAAATGACCGCCGACGCAGTCTTCGCAGGTTTTGCCGTCGCGGTAGAAGCTGGCTTGCGCACAAAATATCCGGTAGTTGTGGAGAGTTTGCACGACGGGAACCCCGGCCTCGCGGCAGGCCCAATAAATCGACGGCGAAATCAGGGGGAAGGTGTTGTGAATATGTACGATGTCCGGTTTGCTCTCGCCGAGCAACGCGGCAAACTCGCGGCGCGAGTCGGAAGACCAAACCGTGCGCAGCAGAAGGCTGACCTTTTGCGCGCGCGAAAAATCCTGGATTTCACTGTTGTGGCGCTGATACTCCACGATCTCATGGCCCGCAGCCTGCAACAGTTCTCGTTCCTGATCGAGAACAACGTCCTCGCCGCCGCGATACTGATACGTGTTGTGGACAAGAAGAATTCTCATGCTGTCGGTGTCTTGACTGAATCCACGGAAACATCTCGAGGGGGAAACTTTCAAAGCTCCGCCCCCTGAGTCACGCTTGACCGGAGGAAATCCGGACGACAACGCAGGTTGCCGTCCGGATACATTCTAGTCTCCCGTGCCGGCTAACTTCACGATCTGCGGACTCTGGGGCGCGTTGTCGTTGACCTGCACTTCTCCGCTTAGCTTACCCTTTTTTAACGGGCTGAAAGTTACGGAGATGGTGCAGTACTCGGTCGGGGCCAGGGTGCCGATGCAGTCGTTGGTCTGGCTGAAGTCCCCGGTAGTGTTGATGGTTGCCACCGACATATCGTTCGAGCCGGTGTTGGTGAACGTCACCGTCATTGGCTGGCTTTGCTGACCGACTGTGACATCGCCAAAATTGAGCGATTTGGGACTCAGCGTGGCCACCGGAACCAGATTCGCGACTTCACGAATACGGTTGTTGCCGGCGTCAGCGATGTACAAGTCCTCCTGGCTGTCGAGGGCCAGACCGGCATTGTTGATATGAGCCTTGGTGGCTGAGCCGCCGTCCCCGTAGAAGCCGTAGTACCACCATTGCGTATCCGGGCCGGCAACGGTTGCGATGAAGCCGATACCCAGGTCAACGCGCTGGACGACTTCGTCGTTTCCACCGCCAACGAACAGATTACTGTTGGTATCCACTGCAACTTGCGTGGGATTCCAGCGGGCGGCCAGGAGTGCGGGTCCGCCATCGCCTTCGAAACCAACGGCGCCGTCGTACGCGTAGGTGAGGATGGTACCGACCACATACTTATGACTGGTGTCGCCACAGCCTCCAACTGTGCCAATTACGCAGCGGATCCTGTTGTTTCCGGAATCTGCAATGTAGACATTTTCGTTAGCATCGACCGTAACCCCGGTGGGATTATCCAAGTCTGCCGCAGTAGCGGGGCCGCCGTTCCCCGAGTTACCCTTGTTGCCGGTTCCGGCAAAGGTGGTGATAATCCCGTTGCTGACTTCACGCACTCTTTGAGTGGGGCCATCGGCGATGAATATGTTTCCTAAACCATCAATGGCCACTGCGGTGGGCGAGCTAAGTTTGGCGTCGGTGGCCGGTCCTCCATCTCCGCAAGCAGAGGTGCTGGGAGTACAGGGTGCGCCGGTCCCAGCGAAGGTATTGATGACGCCTCCGCTTACCTCGCGAATTACTTTGTTGTTTGTATCCGCGATGAAGAGATCGCCTGAGCTGTCAACTTCCACTCCGAACGGTGTGTTCAGTTCCGCAGCAGTTGCGGCGCCGCCATCTCCGCTGTAACCGTTCAGACCATTTCCGGCCAAGGTTTGAATGACCCCGCCGGAGACCTCGCGGATGCGGTTGTTGGCGGTGTCCGCGATGTAGTAGTTGCCGTTTGTATCGACTGCAACGCCTTCCGGATTTGCCAGTTGTGCTTTCGTGGGCGGGCCGCCGTCGCCGCCATTTCCGCCGCCCAGGATCGTGTTGATCACACCGGCCGTCACCTCGCGTACCACTTGGTTGTCGGTGTCGGAGATAAACACGTTGCCCTTACTGTCAGCGAAAACTCCATTTGGCGCCGCCAGTTGAGCGCTCGTGGGCGCGCCACCATTACCGGAGTAGGCATGAACGCCGGTACCGGCAAAAGTGTTAATAGTCCCCGCGTTCACAACGCGGATGCGATTGTCGCGCGCGTCGGCGATGTAGACATTTCCCAGACTATCGGCAGACACGCCGCGCGGCGGCCCCATACTGGCGGCTACCGCCGACCCGCCATCGCCGCAACTGCTGGTGGCGAAGCAGGTCGTTCCATTACCCGCGAAGGCATTGATGATGTGCGTCTTCAGGCTCACTATACGGACTCGATTGTCGCCTGAATCCGATATGTAGAGGTTGTTTTTGTTGTCCAGCGTAAGTCCTATGGGACCATTGAGACTCGCCTGGGAAGCCGCTCCACCATCGCCGCAAGGATCGGTCGGAGCCTGACAAGAGCCTGTGTTGTAACCGCCGACAAAGCGCTCGATGATTCCATTCGTCTTGACCACACGAATCCGATTGTCCCCGGTGTCAGCGATGTAAACGTTGCCGGCTGTATCCACTGCAACGCCTTGTGGACCGTTCAGCTTTGCGTCAACGGCGGCCTTGCCATCACCGCAGATTCCCTGGTTCTCGCAAGGTTTGCTGGTTCCAGCGAACACCGAGATGGTTCCGCTGGTATTGACGATGCGGATCCTGTTGTTGTTCGTGTCCGCGATGTAGATGTTGCCCTGGCTATCGATGGCAAGCCCGTATGGATTCCATAAAGGTTCCTCGTCGGCTGGGCCAGGTTTAGCATGATCAGTGATGTAACCTGTGCCCGCGAACTGGGTTACCTTGCCGCCACTCAGTTCGAAAACATATTGGGAATAGGGCGCAGCAATGTAGAGATTCCCCGACTTATCCTCAAGCACCGAGGTGGGGCCGGGTATGTCGGCCGACAAAGGAACGCCATTAACCGTGCCTCCACCTGCCACAGTATTGATTGTGTTGGGCGCCTGACCGCTCGCGCACGGAACCAGCGCGATCATGGTCAGCAGAGCGATGGGAAGCAACAGGCGAAACGATGCACTTGCATCGTCACACTTCAAGAAACGCCGAGAACTTTTAAACATAATCATCGTGAACTCCTTAAGAAACTCTTGTAAACGCGAGGGAACGCAAACGCGAGTTGAGATTGAAACAACGTTAATTCGATACTGCATTCTTGAGCGAGATTTAAGTAATGCAAACACCAAGAATTTACTGGGCACTCGGAGCTCTAGCGAATTCCGGTGCAGAACGGGTGAAAAGCGGTGGTAACGGGCGTGGCGGCACTACTTTCCCGCGGCGCCGCAGCATCTCGGCATAACCCAAGAGCACGAACAGGAAGAGCGGCACGTGCCAGATCAATTCCACGTTGAAGAAGGAATGGACGGTGATCACGGCCACTACACCAGCTGCTTCGTAGGCCATCTGCCGGCCTCGCGAATCGAGAGTCCGGTCGTAGACGCCACGAATCAGGAAGTACCAGGTTCCGATCAGCGCGCAGCAGAAAGGAATGAGCCCCATCAGACCAACCCCAACCAGCAACTCGACCCAGTCGCTGTGCAGCGACGTGGGGTCGATGCCGAGTTTGGTCATAACATAGAACCTGCCTCCAGCGTAAGCGCCCATGCCGGTAATCGGATGCAGGAGAAATTGTTCCCAAGCATAAGCCCAAAAAGCGGCTCGTCCCGAAAGGCTCTCGATCGCACCCGCGCTCTGTTCGCGCTGCAAGTAGGCGAGCGCTATATCTCCGAGGGGTGTGAAAAACCAAGCCACAGCTCCTAACACGCCCATCATTACAGCCATCCATTTTCGGCGTGACAGAAACAGAATCAGTATCAAGCCCAAGCCAAAGGCGCCGACCGCGTTTCGCGTTTGAGAGATAAGCAGCGACAGGATGCCGAAGACAAACAGCACCAGGGAAAATGAAATATTGGATCTCTTGCGGTTAAGCGGAAGCAACCTGCACAGGGCAATAATGGCAAAGATTGCGCCCGATTGACCGACGGCGTTGGAGCCGGTTGCGGGAATAAACCCTTTAAGTCGTGAATCGGCTAACGACTCGCTGGGCCACAACGGGACTTGCAACCAGACCCAGAGCAACTCCACGCCGAATATCGCCCATGTCCAGTTAAACAGATCCTCATAGTCCGTGAGCGAATGAATGTTGGCCAGGGCTGCGGCCAGAACCGAAATATCGAGGAAGTATTCGAGCGACTTGTATAACGTCCACGGCGGATAGACCGACCACAGTGTCGAAGTGATGCATACCAGCGCAAACACAGTGAGCCAGCCGGTCAGCCCGCGGAACATCCATCGGAACCACGTGACCGCATCCGGACGGTGGTAGAGACGAACCAGCAGCCAGAGGCCTACGATTCCTTCGGGACCGATGCGGACCAGCGTCCAAGCATCGAGAGGTTCTGCCTGAGTCGCTTCCTGGCTGCGAACTCGGAACACGAGGGTGCTGATATACAGAAGCGCCCAGAGCGCGTGCCACCATCGCAGCTTGGACCAAAGCACACCCAGCCTGTGGTAAAGCTGGGGAGCGGCCACAATGGTTGCGGCGGCGCCCACGGGGATAACTATAACGATCGCTACCGCAATGAGTGAACCATGCCGCGAGAAGCGCCACACTACCCAAGACAGGCCAAAGATGATCAGGAAACCAAGCGCGGCAAACGCCAAAAGCCCGGTGATCGTGGATTTATCCAGGTGGAAACGCGCTTTCGCTGCGGCTCGATTCCCCGTTGGAACTTGGAGTTCTTGTGTTTGCATTTACCTGCCGAAATTCAGATGGCTGAGCATAATCTTGTTTTATTCTCTTAGCTTTTGTCTCTTATTCTCTTATCCCGGACAAGGTAGCGTCGGGAACGACGGAGTTCCGAAGTAGCGGATTCACGCCCGCTCCGGATTTCGAAACCGCAGCTGAGACGGGATATCCCAGGGAGAGTAGTAAGCTTCCGGCGTGCTGCTCGACCAAGCGATCTTGCGCGGGGGTGAGCTTCGACCGCCACCCCTCTACCGAGCCACTTCGAACAAACCCATCCCCTGCCGAAACTCGCTGCGGCTCGACCCGCTCTTTTTCTTTCATCCGATCCAGAGAGTTATTCGCTACGGCCTGTCGAACCCGTTCCTGGTCCACATTGACTCCGAGGAAATCGGCCATGCGCTTGAATCCTTCGACCGGATTCTGACGCAGGTCTTCAAAACGCACCAACAGAAAATTATCAGTGCCCGCAATCGGAGAGTTCAACCAGGAGGCAATGGCCTGCGGCCAGGGACCAAAGCCGCTGATTTTCCCGCGCAGAAACACCTCCAGGAATTCGTCGAAATCCCCGCGAAAGAATTCCAGGGAGCGGGTGTAAGAAAACTCGGAGAGAGCCACGGCGCGGGCATCGCGCACCATGTAAATCGCTTTCTTGTACTCCGTGCGATATTGTTCATGGGTGCTGATGAGCCTTCCGTTTCCCGGCAACATGTGCGGTCTAAAGCGGTGCCTGCCAACCCCAGGGATGGCGTGGTTGACCGCATGAAAGCTGGCCTCGCGGCCGGTGAGAATCTCATAGAGCGTGAAACGCGACCAAGTCGATCCTGACCTCGGGTAAGCGGCCCAGAAAACGTCGGTTGGAGTGATGCCACGATGCCGCAACCAGATGTGCGGTACGCGCAGCTTGGTCTTGGTCAGCTCGCGCCGAAATTTGCGCCAGGCAGAAGTTGGGCTCTTGCGTGGCTTTGCACTTTCTTGCCTCGCATGTTTTTGCGCGTCCTCGGACTGCTCTTTCATCACTTTCTCCAGCACTTAGAAACTTAAGAACACTACTGTCACTCAGCCGGCAACTCATCGGGTAGCAAGGCGGTGCGCGGAGTCTTCCAGCGAATCCACCGCTCAAGGGCACCGACCCGGCCCGTGATCTTGCGACGCAGAACTATGAACACTATTACCCACGACAACACATCCGCCAGGTTGCTTCCCCAGACGGCTCCGGTGACGCCGAATGCCCAAGCGGCGGGGACTCCGATCAAAAGGGAGAGAAAGGTTGCCAGAGCATAAGCTGCAAACACCGAGGCGGGAGATTCCATGGCGCGCAACGCCGTTGCCGGTCCAAA
>JBEKGG010000044.1:0-20449 GCA_050012915.1 Terriglobales bacterium
TGCTCTTTGGCGAACCGCTACTAGTAGGATCGTTTACGAAGATGCCCACTGCGCCCGCAGTGCATGTCATGCTTTTGGCGTTCTGTACAATCAGGCGGCTGTAACTGCTATTGCCCGGTGCTACTGATGGAATACTGGTACCTTCGTCCAGCCACGTACATGTGCCATCGGTGACGTTGCCGCCAGAGGTGCTCCATGTGGGTACAGGCGTTCCAGACGTGCAGGAGGCAGCCGTGTTCTTGTAATAGTGGCCATTGGAGGTCGGTGGAGGAATCACCAGATAGTTAGCGCCGTAAGCGGTGCTCGCGGCCCATGCCGGAACCAGTTCGCCGGTTATCAGCAGACCGCGGCCGCCGTTGCCCCAGTTGACCACCGTGGAATCGTAGATACCGGAGTTTTCTTGAAACGATTTATTCTGATAGGCGATGCAGCCCGAAACTCCATCGCAATCGATTTTTACGTTCTTGATCCAAGCGTTGAAACCTTGCCCGGTATTGCCGTTGGCCGCACCGCCGCAGATTCCGTTGATGCCCATGCACACCATGGGTGTGTTGGCGGGATAGCTTAATCCGCCACAGGGCGTACCCGTGGTTTCGCCGTTGCAAGCGCGAATGACAGTGTTGTAGTCGACGCTCTGGGTCGCATCGCCGTTGCCCTCCACTTGAAAATGCGTTGGGATGACGATCGGCAGCGCGGTCGAGGTCATCCAGTAAGTAGTGTTGCCCAGTAGCAATTTGCCCCGCGGATTGCCGCCCGGAATCATCGCTCCGGAGACGGTTTGGACGCCGGTGATTGCATGTGCGTTGGCAATACCGCCAACGGCAGTACCAATGCAAGAGTTGATCTGCTGGTCTGCAGTCGATCCCGCCGATTCACTGCAATCCGTTCCAGTTATAGTCTGTCCCGCGTAACTGCTCAGATTGTTCTGTGCCCAAGCGGTGGTTGCGATTTTCGTGGAGTTATCGTTGGTCGCCGGCGTTGGCACCGTCGGTGCTCCGGTGAATGCCGGAGATGCCAGAGCCGCCGCCCCTGTGATCTGGCCTACAGAGTAGTCGCCCGTTTGTGCCGCGATCGTGCCAGCTCGTCCGAATACAGTGTTGACTGCGCCTGCGATCGGGGCTTGTATTTCCCCTCCCGCAACAAGCATGGCAAAGGTCCCGGCGCCGGTATTGGTCGACAGAACACGCCCAAGTATTTGCCCGATGCCCGGATAGCTTGCCCCCGCATCATGACAATCCCCGCCGACTGTGCTGCTGATCTGAACGTAATCCCCCGCGGCCGTCGCGCCATCGAACACGCAGGACGCTTGCCCTCCACGCGCGATCTGGACGTTGCCCGTAGTTCCCGCGCCATCCACTACAACCCCAATCATCCCCGAGGTGTCGGAAGTTGAAGCAATGATCGCTGTCGCTGGCGAGCCCGTCACCTTCGCCAACTTGCTTAGCGTGGTGCCGGTGGTCGCTGAGTTCGGCAGGTCGGTTGCCACCGCGCCTTCGGTCGTATCCACATAAGTGCCAGCGTACAAATGCTTCGGTCTTAGCGTGGGTGTGCCGATGTCTTTTACGTTGTCAGACCACGGCTTCAGATTGAATCCCGAGTCGATGACCCAGCGCAACGAACCCTGCAACCAGAATCCCAACCCCGGCGGGGGTGGGACGGTACCCGTCCCAGCTACGTCTGCGCCGACGAAAAAGTAATTGTCCGCCGTGTCATAGCTCAGCCGAATGCGCTGATAGTCCGACGCATCCGTTCGCGTCCCATACACATTCAGCGTCTGCGGATTTGCGCCGTTGTACTCTTCCAGAGTGTTCGCATCGAGATTGAAAACGTTGAGTAGGCCCAACTGCACCGCTTGACCATCGTTACTAATTACCTTGGGACAGTGGCAGGTCGAATCGAACCAGAAAATCCCATAGTTCGGAATGCCGTTTGGCGGACTTGTCTCTGCAAGTTCAAGAACGTCAGCGATACTGCAATTGGCATTTCCGTTGGCCTGAACTCCGGTGGCGAAACTTCCATTGCATTGCGCCGGAGTCTCCGCCAGTTGCGTCGCGGTATTCGCATTCTCGGAAACCATTCCGTTGCTGTCGAGCACCGCAACCCCAACCACCGCGCTACCGTTTTCCGAAACTTCAAGCTGTCCACCCGTTCCAAACCCAATCGCGGACTGTCCGACAACTGGAGGAGTCAGCCCTCCATAACTACCTTGCACCGCCCAAGATCCCGCTCCAGTAGCCAGGAACGAACTCGCCTGCGCCGAGCCCGCAACCGTCAGTGCATTATCCAGTTGCACGTTCGTTTTGAATTCCTTGAGGCCCGACGTCAACCGCTCCAACCAACTCGTCCCGTCGCCCACGTTTCCGATGTAGTTCGAGACTGAGACCGGCGCGCCCAGACTGATTCCCACCGTCGCCGGATTCCCATTTCCCCGGTCATATCCAATGAAAGCGTCATTCGCATCATTCGACGGACGGTTGTTGGCTGTTGCAATCGTCTTTTGAAAGTTCGAATCGGAAAGCGTAATGATGTGTCCTGGTCCCGTTCCCAGAGTCGGAAAGTTCAGGCGTCCTTTAAGATTCGTCAGCAGCCCACCATCGTTATTAGGCTTCACCGCCAGCACGAATGCGCCTTGATCATAAAAGTCGCTCGGCGCCATGGATGTATAGCAACTCAGCCAGAGTGGCGTCCAATCATCAACTGCCTGGCACTCTGTCGAAACCACTGCCGGAGCCGCAGTGCCCTGCACTCCAACGATGTCGCTTGGCGCGCTCTGCACCCAGGCCTTGGCTGCATTCAGAACGCTCCCGGAGTCCACGTTGCCTGCGAGAACTAAATTTCCCGGCCAGAAATTCAGCAGTGGAAAATATGCTGGAGTCGCAACTGTGTAAGACTGCAGCGCAGCTTGGGTGTCGGTGAAAGTGCAAACTCCATTCGCGCAGGCCGAAACGCGAGTCACGCCGGTGGCCACCGCATAGCTGCCCGTTCCATAAGGTGCCTGCTCGCGCGGATTATTCGGAGCCAGGTAAGTCACGCGCAGCAAATCAAACGACGTGGCACCGGCGACATCCGGAGTGGTTACCGTTATGTTTCCCGATCCATTGGTCAGCGCGTAGCCAGCGTAAAGCGGGTTCGATGCCCCGTAGGTCGTGCTGTTAGCGACGATGTAGTATCGATAGTCGGTACTCCCCGTGTTTGCATACTGCGGGACTGATCCGGCCGGAAGTTCGGCCCCGCCGATCTTTACCGTTGCCCCCTGCGCGATTACTCCCGCCTGCCCAATCGCTCCCGCTGGGTTGGCACAACTCCCAACCTCTTCATAAACATTGTCCAGTTCGAATCCCCCGTAACCACCGCGTTGAATTCCCGCGCGCACTCCGTATTGCGCAAAGCCTTCAATCACGCTGTCGGAAATCTTCACTGTATTGCCGCTCTGCCAGTCAATTCCGTTGCCGGAACACTGTAGGGAAATGTTCAGGTGCTTCAGCCAGCCCACTGCGGCATTGCTGCTGAAAGGTCCCGGCGCATAAATCACGGGATTGCAGACGCTCGCGTTACATAGCACCCCGTAATCGCTCGATCCCGTTGCTAGCGCGGTGTCCAGACCGTCGAGAAGAAACGACTGATCGTTGTCCACCTGAACGTAACTGCTGAAAGTTCCTCCCGTTGGCGGAATCCTGGTGGTCACGTTGAGGAGTCTGGTTTTTTGAGCGTTAACCTCAATGAAGGCATTCTGGCCACCGACAACCATGGGTCGTCCACGCGGATTTAACAGCGTGATGTCCAGAAAAGCAGTGGAGTTGGAAGGATCGCCCGCGAATATGCAGCTGTCCGCCATGTTGCAGTCGATGATCGATCCCGAAAAATCCACCGTCACATTGGACGTCCGCACCGAGACCCGTGCGTACACTTGCAGCTCACCCGGCGGCACAATTACTTTTCCAGATTGTGATGGCCCCGACGGATTGCTCGCAACGAATCGCGCTGCGATCAATGCTTCCTGAAACCCACCAGACGCGCTCGAAATCGCGTACCCGGAGGTATGAGAGTTGAGAGTGGTGAACTGCAATGATCCCGCCTGGCCATTCCCCGTGCAGGTCCCGCCTGTGACCAGCACCGCCTCTGCCGTACCCGTCCCGGAGATATAAATGTAATACCAAGGCTCCGTTCCCGTTACGCCCACCGCGCACACCGCTAGATTTACCGTCTGCGGTCCAGCCGTAGTTAAATTGCTGGCGGGCGATTGTGTCCAGTTAAAGTCCGTCGCATACTTCACGGCTTGCATTCCCGCGGTTACTCCGCCACCGGCTTCGGGTTCATACTCACCAGCCGACGCCACATAAGTCATGACTTGGTTGTTCGTCGGCGCCGTCGTCGCCACAGGAACATTTTGGATGGATACTGCATTGCTGCTGCTGCCGCATCCTCCCCAACTCGAATCCCCATGCAGGCATAGCGTGTTGTTCGCCGTGCCTGTTCCTAACTCACCGGTAGGGACCAGTCCAGCGAGTAAGTCCGCCTTGCTTTCGAATCCGGTATCCACGTAGCCCATAGTCGCCGCCTGATTCGGTGCCACCGGATTCCCACTCAACGTAAGCGGGCCCGTCATAGTACCGCCCGCCGTGCTCACGTATGATCCGCTGCCCACGTTCTGGGTCGAATTGTCCACATACGCTTTATTGGCCGCATCGGTTGGATTCACCGGCGTGGGCATTGCAGGCGATACCGTGAACTGCTTAGCGCCAACGATCGTTTCGGGCCCCGCCAAGTGAACCACTGCGGCATCGTTCGCCTTGCCCGCCAGCGCGGTATTAACATACTGCTCCGTGGCCATCTGCGAAGCCGAACTGGTCGCGCCTAGAGTCGTTCGCACTGCTGATATCGTCGTCGGGGAACTTGTTGGAACAATCCAATATTCCGTTTTCACAGTGCCGTCATCCAGTTGGTACACCACCGTATAAACCGTATTTGCCGGAGTCGCGTTTGCATTCGAAACCAAGTTCACAGACAGCGCGCCTCCGGCCCCGAGGATGATGCTGGTGTTTCCAGCGGCCACCGCCTGTTGGGCCGCAGTGGTAAACTCCGGCCACGAAATCAGCAATGTCCCTCCCGCAGGCGTCCCATCAGCTCTGTACACTGTGTCGCTTATCGTGGTGGTTGTGACCGTCTGTGCCGATGCGGCCACCACCAGCAGCAAAAGAAAAAGCCACCCCTTAGGGCGGCGCGCTTCGAACATAACTCCTCCGTTGCTTACTGCATTCACACTTCAGCGCGCTCCCGGCGGGAGGCCAGAGTAAATGCGCTGAGATGTCTTGGGATAAAGTGCGGCGATCGCTTTGTTTTCGAGCCGAGAACTGGGAATTCGGAATCGAGAACCGCTATCTTACCTCGCGGCTCTCACCTGCTCCTGCAAAAACCTTTTCACGCTGTTCACATAAACATCCGCGAAGTCGACGACCGGCCGTCGGGCTTCGATCAATCGGAGCGCGTCCTCCAGTTTCCAGCTAAGGGAGCAGAGAATCGCCAAAGTCATCATCGGTGCGCGATGCACTCCGGCCGCGCAGTGGACAAAAAGTTTAGTTCCGGGCTCATCAAGAGCCTCAAGTGCAAAATCTACACCCCGCTGCAAAACCTCAGGAGACTTTGGCTGGAAGTCGTCGTCGATCGGATTCCACAGCACAGTAATCCCATATGGCAGGGCCAGCGCAGTGTCATCGAACTCAATTTGCATGTCGATAATATGGGTTACCCCGGCGCGTGCGACCTGTGCCATGTTTTCCGCTGTCCAAATGCCGCCTCCGACCGCTATTCGACCAGTCACCCAACTCGCATCCATCATGAAAGTCCTATGTGGCAGGTTTTTGCGCGGCACCGAAGACCAGACTGCATCACCCCGGCCCAGCAGAGCCTCCGACCGACGCCCAGCGGTCAACGAGAAGCGCTCTAGATAAAGCCTTTCACCAGTCACTGACTTTCATTTTACGGCATCACTTTTCCTTCACCGGCTCCACGACACACTCTTTGGTAACATCCTGGTCAGGATCGATTTGTCCGGGAATTCTCAATCGTTGCAGTAATGTCTTTGCCAACGAGTCTTCCTGCAATGCCGCGGGGGCTGCTGCCGGGCACAGCCCAATCAAGTCGAATAGGCACTTCATCGCCAGGTAGTGTCCCTCATTAGCTTGCGATATCGTCTCGTTGACCATCTGCACGGCGCAAGTGCCCACGAGAGTAATGATCTGCTTACTTACATCGCCGAGGTCGACTTGTTTGAGGACTTCTGGCTCGGGTAAAGTTTTCTTCGGGCGTTTGGTTGCCCTTCCCTTTTTTTTGGCCTTCTTCATTCATCCCTCGACCCAACTCTGAAATCATCGCCCAAAGAATTAGGGCGCGCTTGGTGGGCGCGCCCTGTTGCGAAATCTCATGATCTAAATCAAGCGTATCAGATTGGAGAGGGTAAACCCGCCAAATTTTGGAATTTATATTTGGCTCGTATTCAGTCAGTTGCGAGAAAAGGACCGTTCTTACCCTCTTGACAACTTTTCGGCACCAGCCGTTTTGTCCTCGGCAAGCCTGCCAATATGTTCCTTCTTAAGAGAATTTCACTCACTCGATCAAGAGCGTCCGGAAAAAGTCGCTCTACCGTCCGATACCCGCATCCCAAGAGCCGCCCTGTTTCTTCTTTCGAGAATTGCTGGAGCACAATCTTTGCGATCAGTTTTTTCTCGAACTCGTTCAGTTCTTCCAGGCTTCGTTCTACGTCGTGCACAAAAATCACCGAATCTTCAAACGTAGAATATCCGTACGACGTAACTCGGCTCCGGAAGAATTCTCGCCCCAACAATGACGGCGTTCGACCTACTTCAATCGACAACCGCAGATAACGCCGAAGTAAGGCCACCGTACGATCCCGGTAAAGCCACAGATCAGGATCGCTTGAAGCCTGGCACACGACCTTCTCGTCGGCGCTCCGCCTGGAATTCTGCTGCCTGGTATCTTCCCTCCCCTCCCCAGCATGACCAGCCTGAGAAGTATCGATCCCGGTTACTCCCATTCCTGACAAGATCCCCGGGGTTTCAAGCGATGCGTAAAGCAGCACTATCACGGCGGCGCTCATGCGTTTCCGCCTTCCCCGCAGACCACGGACCACTCCTCACGCTGGCCCTTGATCGCTACTCGGTCGCTCGCAGGCAAGTGTGGCCTCTTCCTTCTGCGAACCGCGGGGAGATCCGACATTTGCAAAGTGCATAGGGGACAATACGCGTCTTGCGTTCCCGAGGTTCGCATCCACAACCCCCCGCATCGTTCGCAATACTTCAGTTCCAACCGGACAATTTCCAAACCCTTCATTTCCATGATTGCCTCCGTGGCGAATGGTCTAAGTCAAAAATAAAAAGGCCCTGCGCCGATTGCTCGGTCACAGGGCCCGTTTCTCTTACGGAGAACCTGTAGAATTTATTTAGCTATAAGTAGAGCACTCCAACTAACAATGAACCGCAAGCCGCACGGTTGGTCAGGTCAGCGGCTGGCGAAAATAGCCCTCCTCGTATCCGGATTTCAACACGCGGCCGTTTTGCACGACCACACTGACTTTGCCGGTAAACTGCAGCATTCGCAGCAGTTGCTCCATAGCCGCAGAGAGCACTTCAGCCGAGCGGATCTTACGCCGAAACTCTACGAACCGCCCTGCCTCATTTTCGGGTTGTATGTTGCAGGTCATTGATTCATTCCCGCTTACCAGATTAGTTATAACGATCTAGTTATTGTATAACTTCGTGTTGGAGATAAAGTCAAGAACTATTTTCTATCAGATGTGTGTGACGATTATCACAATAGCCACATGCTATTGGAAAGAGCGGTGTTTCGCCTGTTAAAACCCTGCCTCCCGCACGCGCGCAACTCTGTGCGCTCGTTTCCTTTGAGATGTTGAGATTACAATATCAATAGCGATTCGCTATAAACTCGTGGTATACTCCGCCTTATGAAATTCAAAGTCCTGCAAGAAAACCTTCGTAAAACTCTTTGGCACCGAATCGAAGAAGAGGGCTTAACTGGTTTGCGGCTCGCCGAGCAGACTGGATTCAAACAAGCGCATATCTCGAACTTTCTCAATCGCAAGCGGGGCTTGAGTCTAGAGGGCATGGATAAGGTTTTGAGAGTGCAACATCTCTCGGTGCTCGACCTGCTGGACCCGAATGAGGTGAACAAGCGTGCCAGTATTCTGCCGCCAAGCGAGGACGAGTTCCAGAATATCCTGGTCGTCGACGGAGCGATCGCCGCTACCGAACCTCTCGTCATGAGCATGAACGTGAAGGAAATTCTAAAGTTCAAGAAGAATTTCCTGCAGGGTCTTCGCGCCGAGACCGAAGGCCGCCGCGACGACTGGGAACGTTTCGTCGTAATTCAGGTCGATGGCCGCGATGGAATGAGTATGTATCCGCGGCTTCTTCCTGGAGCCACCGTTCTTATTGACCGGCATTACAATTCGCTCAAACCCTACCACAAGGGTGAGTCCAATATGTACGCGGTTAACAAGGACGGCACTGCTACGGTCAAGTACGTGGAAGTAGCGGGAAGCAATCTCATATTACGTCCCCACAATCAGGCCTACCCAGTCGAAGTCGTGCCCATTGAGCCCGACAAAAACGCAAGCAGCTACTTGATCGGCCGCGTTTGCTATGTGGGAATCGAGACCTAAGCGACGACCATGAACATCGGGATCTCGCGCATCGGCCAAATCGCCATCAACGCGCACGATCTCGATAGGGCCACGGCATTTTACCGCGATAAGCTGGGCCTGCCCTTGTTATTTGCCGCGGGAAAGCTGGCGTTTTTCGACTGCGGCGGCGTACGCCTTATGCTTGATGTTGCTGAGACACCGGAATTCGAGCCTCTCAGTTCAATTCTGTATTTCTCCGTCCCTGATATTGCGGCTGCCCATCGCCAGATGCTCGCGAGCGGGGTGCGCTTCGAGGACGAACCGCACGTGATCGCAAAAATGCCTGACCACGATTTGTGGATGACGTTCTTTCGCGACTCGGAACAGAATCTGCTTGCCCTCATGAGTGAGGTACCCCGCGCAGCATAGCTCTAGGTAAATTCTCAAAGCTTTAACCACATAGAACAGCAAGGTTCACAAAGGTTTTCATCGCATTTTTTGTGTCCTTCGTGGTTCATGACTTTGTCCGTGTTCTGCTATCATTTTTTCTGCCGCATTTATTTTCGTGCAGTATGGACGACGAAATACCCAGCATTCGCGTTCCCACGGAGGAGTTCATGGACGAAGCATCCGCCAGCACCGCCGGTTCACGCCGCAATGAGGACATCGCCCTCGATCTGATGAAATTTGTCGCAATGACCACCGGTTACGGCCGGACCAGTTCCTCGGGCGTAGGTTTTCAGGGATCGGGAGCAGCCTCAAAGCCGGAAGACTATGCCACTCATCTGCTCGAGCTTTACGGACGATGCCTGGAAGCAGTGCAGCGCAAGAAGTAGCGCATGAAAGTAATAGACGATCAGCGCTGAGCTCGTGTGAATTTGCAGACGCCGAGGACCTCGATCGCTTGCACAGACAAAAAAGCCGCAGCGCCGGGCTGCGGCTTAGTCTTGAATCATTGTCGTTTTAGCGCCGGCGCCGGGCTGACTTTTTTGCGGCCTTCTTTTTCGCTTTGTTTGCCGGCTTTTTCTTGGCAACCTTTTTCTTCACGGCTTTTGGCGCAGCTTTTTTCTTTGCTGCCTTTTTTGGCGCTTTTTTCTTCGCCGCCTTTTTTGGCGCAGCCTTTTTCGCAGCGGGCTTAGACCCACCTCCGCCCCCGCCACCGGCGGGTACCGACGGCGCAGGCACTGGCGTTTCCGCTCCCTCTTCAGAGTCGGTTACGCCAGGCAGTTCTTCTTCCTCTTCTTCCTCTTCTTCGTAATCTTCTTCAAGCGATTCGCTATAGGCGCCGCTGTCGCCAAACTCATCGATTTCGTCGTCTCGTAAATAGAGGGTTTCGTGAACGTTCATTTCTCCTCCTGAATTTTCCGCCCGCACCGCAATGCGTCAAGAATTAGAAAGACTACTGAAAGTTGTTGCCAAGACTGAACGGGCCGCGATTATAGCACAGTAGTTTTTCGCCATGCAGTGAGGAAAAACTAGATGCCGTCCAATGCATATTACACCGAAGCCGAATTCCGGTTTGCAGTTGTCTCTTCCGCTGTACAAAAAAGTGCCGACTGTAACAATTAAGATTTGGAAGCGGATTACTTCTAACGGTTGAATGCAGGCGAACTATCTGCCGGGAGCAATAACGAGAATCATGCCCGGCCTCAGGTTTGCCAGATTCCCGTTATTTTCTTTTAAATCGTCGACCGTGACGTTGTGAGACTTCGCGATCGAGTAGAGGGTTTCCCCGGGCTGCACTTTGTGATGAACCACACCGTTTGGAATGCTCGCCTGTAACCTATTCTTGGATCTTGACTTAGCGGAGCCTGCTCGACTGTTTTCCGCAGCACCGGGTGCTACCGGCAGGTGAACATACAAGACCCGCCGTCCCCGCAAGCTATCGCTCTGCAGATGATTCCAGCGACGAACCATAGCGGGCGGAACCCCAAAATCGTCAGCCACGGTTTCTACTGTGTCCCCCTTGCGAACTTTGTAGGTGGTGGCGCGGCGAGAATAGCTGGCTATCTCTTCGGAAGAATGCTTGCCCGGAGCCACTGGAATGATGAGTTCACTCTCGGCCTGTAGAGCCTCATCTCCGTCCAGGTTATTCGCCTGAACGATCGCTCGTGGGCTGGTATGAAAAGCACGGGCCACCGACGATAACGTGTCCCCTGGTGCGACCTTATGATAGCGCCACCACACTCGCATGTCCGGCGGAATGGCGGTAATCGCTGTAAGGTATCGATCCTTCGTCCCAGCCGGCAGATGCAGTTCAAACTCGCGATCCTTGGGTGTGGTCAACCGCAATAAGCTCGGATTCAAATCCTGCAGCGTGTCGGCGGACACGTCGACACATTCAGCCACCAGGCGAAGATCCACAGGGTAGTCGATCTTCACCGAATCGTACGGCTCGGGTTTCTCCGTAATCACTTTGTCCAGCCCGTACTGCGCTGGATTCTTGGCCATAATGGTTACGGCCAAAATGATGGGGACGTAGTTCCTCGTTTCCTTGGGCAACACATTGCGTTTGTAAAGCTCCCAGTAATCTGCGTATCCGGTTCGCTTTACCGCATTCTGCACTGTGCCCGGCCCCGAGTTGTACGCCGCCATGGCCAAGTACCAGTCGCCAAACTCGTTGTAGAGATCTTTCAGATGGCGCGCTGCCGCTCGCGTGGATTTTTCTGGATCTTGCCGCTCGTCGACCCACCAATCGCGCTCCAACCCGTATCCTGTCGCACGGCTGGCCATAAATTGCCACATTCCGCGAGCCCCGGCTCGCGAAAGCGCCAGCGGATGAAACCCAGATTCGGCCTGGGCCAGGTAGATTAGGTCTTGAGGAACACCTTCTTCTTTCAGAACCCTGCGAATCATGTCGTCATAACGCCCGCTGCGCGCAAGAGCACGCTCCAGAGTTCCTCGCCCCCGCGTCGAAAAGTAACTGATGTAGCCGGCTACGGGGTCCGTCATCATCAGCGGCAGATCGGAATGGGTAGCTTTGACCTCAGCCTCGGCCTTCGCTTTGAGGTTTGGGTCAACGACCGGGAAGGTAACTTCGTTTGCTTCATCGATCGGCGCGGGTTCTGACTTTTCCTCGGTAAACCCGTCGCCCTCTTGCAGCGCTTGCAGCTCGAAACCATTGATGCCGTCGAGCACACGGTCAAATTCCTGCTCCAGCCGCTCATCAGAGCGTAAGTCCAAAGAACTCCCTAGCAACAGATTGAAGGCGAGATCAAAATTCTCTTTGGCGGCTTCGAGGTGGCCGGCTTTATAGTTATCCTGCCCAAGTTGGTATTCGTTCTCCACCTGCGCAATCAATTGGGCGACGGGATCAGCCCTGACCTCAACCTGGGTTTGTATGGCCGGAACCGTCTGGACTTCTGTCGTAGCAGGCGGAATAGGTCCGGGACCTGCGCTCAAAATCGGTGCAGTGGCGGTTCCCGGAGGCAGCAGTGTCGCGGGTCGCTGCGCCGTCTGACACGCGACGTCACCCAAAACCAGGGCAAATAGTGCCGCGGGCAGAAGATAGAGTTTCCAAATCCTCATTTTTATCTATAACTTACAGCGATTCACCCATGGCTTAACGGAAGCCCACTTCATGCTACTACCCATGATTTGATGGGTCAATCCGCAAGCGAGTTGGTCTGGGTTACTTTAGGAACAGGCGGGAATATTACTTCAGCGACCCCGATCGCTGCAACCATTGCGTGACGAAAGGACCTTTTCCTGGGACGGCTTTCATTGTCCGGAGACGCGTAAAGTGCGGCCGACAAAATGCCGGTTTACGTTGTCCCAACCGAACGGCAGATTCCTTGTCACCGACGATCGCTCCCCGGCTCTTCTGAATCTCTCCCAGCGCGATCCGAATCGAAGCCAAGCATGAAAGCCATCCAAGTAAAGCAAACCGGTGGACCCGAAGTTCTGCAACTCGCAGATCTTCCAATCCCGCAGCCCAAGCCGAACGAAGCTGTGGTTAAAATCGCAGCTTCTGGTGTGAACTTTATTGATGTTTACCAGCGCGAAGGTCGATACAAAGTCCCGCTGCCATTTGTGCTTGGACAAGAGGCTGCGGGAACAGTCACATCAGTGGGCGCGGATGTGAAATCACTAAAACTTGGAGATCGCGTAGCCTGGTCCAGCATTCTGGGTTCTTACGCCGAGTATGCAGCCGTCCCCGCTGAACGGCTGGTGCCAGTTCCACAGGGCGTGAGCGATCAACAAGCGGCCTCGGTCATGCTTCAGGGCATGACCGCGCACTATTTGACTTACGACACTTATCCCCTCAAGCGCGGAGAAACCGCGCTGGTGCATGCTGCCGCAGGCGGTGTCGGTCGGTTGCTGGTCCAGATGGCTCACGCCATCGGAGCCCGCGTCATTGCCACGGTCTCAACCGAAGAAAAAGCCGAACTGGCGAAGCAGGAGGGCGCCAACGACGTAATCCTGTATACCGAGAGAGATTTCGAAGCCGAGACTAAGCGCCTGACAGGCGGCAAGGGTGTCGACGTAGTCTACGATGGCGTGGGCAAAACGACGTTCGAGAAAGGTTTGAACGTGCTGCGTCCGCGCGGCACGATGGTCTTGTTCGGCGGATCAAGCGGTCCCGTCCCTCCCTTCGATCTGATTCAACTTTCGCAGAAGGGCTCGCTTTATGTTACCCGCCCCACTCTCGTGAACTACATCGCCACCACAGAAGAGCTACGAGCGCGGTCAAGCGCTCTGTTCAAAATGATTGCCGAAGGCAAGCTCAAATTGCGGCTCGAGCACGTTTATCCGCTGTCGGAAGCAGAACAGGCGCATCGCGACTTGGAAGGACGCAAAACAACAGGAAAGCTGTTACTGATCCCTTAGCCGCGAAACCCGCGTCATCCTGTGCGGAGTCGAAGGACCCCGTGGATCATAGCGCGATGATAAAGACGAAAGGCATTTCCACGTGGTGGATGCGGCTAAGATGCGAGAACTCCGAGGACAATAAAAACAGCCGGCTACGCAAATTTGCGGCCCGCGCTCGCAACCGAAGTGGATTCCAACTGGTCATCCTCGTTCACCCGCCAGATTCCGTCGAACTTAACGAAGTAGGGCTCGATGCGGATGTTCGCAAAGCTTTTCGCAAGCAGGTCTCGGGCTCGAAGCAATTCGCTGCGGTGATGTTTGGCCTCGGCATCGCGATCGCCGTTGAAATGAGCGAGGCCGCCATAGGTCGCGCAATCGGAGTGGCTCATCACCAGCACTCGTTCGGTCTGGTGCAGGCGAATGGACATTCGAACCTGTTCGAGAATGAAGTCCTGCTCGAAGTCGTTGCGTGGCGAAGCCAGCGTCTTTGCTCCCCCGGCGACGATAATCATGTCGGCGCGCTCGATGCCCTGCTTCTTCAGAAATTTTCGCACCGCCATGCTGATGCGATGATCGAAGCAGCATAGGACGGCGGCATCGGCCACGTATGCTTCGGGCGGCGATTCGAAATGGAATACCTTGCGCATGAGTTCGTTTTGATTCTACCCGACCCTAACGCACTACCCCTTACGTGTGTAGCTTCGCGCATAAGCCGGAGCTTCTTGGCCGGGAAGAAGTCGCGCGTCATCAATGGGCTCACCCGCCACCAAGGTCAAAGGAATCACACCCGCCCACGTAGGAAACGCATAGTCTTCTTCATCATCCACAGCAGGCCCTTGCCGCACTTTTGCGGAAAACTCGTCAATCGGCAAGCGTAGGACCGAAGTAGCTTTCAGTTCCTTTTCATTAGGCTGACGCGATTCCGACCAACGCCCCGGCAAGATATGCTCCGACAACAACTGCAACGCCTCCAACTTTTCTTTCCCATCCGTCACTGCCCGCGCGGTTCCCAGAATCACCACCGATCGGTAATTCATCGAGTGATTGAAAATTGAGCGCGCCAGCACCAGTCCATCCAGTAGCGTTACGGTGACGCAAACCGCAATTCCTTCATCGACGCGCCGCAACATGCGGCTTGCGGCGGAGCCATGAATGTATAAGCTGTCGCCCACACGGCCGTAGCTGGTCGGAATCACAAATGGTTGCCCATCCGCCACGAATCCCACATGGCAGATGAAACCTTCATCAAGAATCTTGTATGCGGCGGCCCGATCGTAAACCGCGCGGTCAGCTTCGCGGACAAGGCGCGTCCGCGCACTCGGAGCAGCAGATTGTGACATTCAGGAAAAGCTCCCGGCAATCGCGAAGGATGGAAAGAGTGTAGCAGGATCGGTGGTCAGCACTTAGCAACTAGCACTTAGCCAAATCACCGAACTGAGCACAAGGTGCCCGAGCCAAATGCCGACCGCTTCTCTTCTACCAATTCACTTTCAGCGCAAACTGAAATTGTCTCGGATCGTAAGCCGCCGTTGGCTGCCCGGCATTGGTATAGAGTTCATTCACCGCGGCCACGTTATTCTTGTTCGCAATGTTGAACATGTCCGTGATCAAGTCTACGTTCACGCGCTCCCCAAAATAGATCCGTCGCGCAATCCGCAAATCGTTAAATATGGTCCAAGGCTGGAATCCGGCATTGCGGCCTAACGTGCCGTCCAGAAACAGCAGCGCGTTCGGCGAAGCTAGTTGCGCGGGCGTGAGGTCGGCAAAACAAACTTCCTGAAGATAACCGCTCGGCGAATACTTGGAAGCAACCGTGGGATACCCGCAGGCATTCGTCGGAGTCCCCGCAGCAACCACATTCGGACGGCTGCCGCTCGGATCAAACTGAAAGTTGTCGCTGGTTCCCGTCAGGATATTGAAAGGCCGTCCAGAGCCCACTTCAAGAATCGGCGCGACCGTCCAGTTGCTGAAAAACTTATCGAAGAAACTGTCGCCGCCAAGCTTGCCGCTTTGATACACGCCGCTGAAAACAAAACGATGGCGCTGATCAAACAGTGAATTCGATCGCTCCAGTTGAGGATAGTAGCTGTCCTGTGGCGCCAGCGGTGACTGTAAATCGGTTGAGTCGTCAATCGAATGCGACCAGGTGTAAGAGGCCAAAAATTGATAGTGCCGCAAAAATTTCTTCCGCAGGTTTGCTGTGAATCCGTTGTAGCTGGAACTGCCATTCGAATAGTTGGCATCCATATCACTAAACGGCACACAATTCGCCAAGCCAGAAACGCCCGGGTTGCAGCCCGTGTTCAGCCCGTTTGCCGCCAAATCCGCCAACGCCGGTTGGATGCACTGCGCAAACGCGCCACCCGCGAGCGACGGGTTCAGTCCCGAAGGCCGAAAAAAGCTCACTAATGCCGCCGGAACGAAATACGGAAGCTTCGATCCAGGAATCGGGTTCGCGCCGCAGGACGCCACGGAAAGCGGGCTGTCTGTCGCCGAAGCCGCCTCTGCCGCCACCGCCGCCTGCCAGTTTGCCGTCAGCAAATCACCGCGCGCAGTGTTGGCATTGATGGGGCGATTGAGATGTCGTCCGCCGTTCCAGTTGTAAGCCAGACTCAAGGCAAAGCCGCCGCCTAAATCCTGCTCCACTGTAAAATTCGCCTGCTGCGAATACGAGTACACAAAGCCCTTGCCTTGCGGATAACCAAACGGCTGCGACACTAACGGCACCCCATTCGTCAGGTAACCCTGATTGATGAACAGCGAGTTGGGATAGAACGAATTAAACCGCTGCTGGTCGGCCTGATATCCGAACGCCGACACCGCCGCGGGGAAGCATGTTCCCGCAATCCCTTGGAAAATGTTGTTTGCCGTCATGCTGAGTGGCGGAGCGGCAGGATTGCATCCCGGTGTACCGCCAAAAAACAGCAACTGGCCGCTCTTGGAACCGTCGGAAGCATCGCCCAGGAAATACAAACCGAGCAGAGGATGGTCATAAAAGATGCCAAAATTTGATCGGATCACGGTTTTCCCGTTGCCTCTTGGATCCCAAGCCACGCCAATTCGCGGCTGGATCATATGCGTATCCGTCTGGATGCCCTTCTGCAGGCCGAGTTGATTGTAGGCCGACAGCGCAAGAGCATCGGGGGCTGAGAACTGCGGCGGGAATTCAATGTCATAGCGCAACCCGTAGTTGAGTGTCAGGTTCGGAGAGGCTCGCCAGGAATCCTGCCAGTACACGCCCAGAGGTTTGTTCGTGAAAGAGTCCTTCGGATTGCCAATGCCCTGAATGAAATCCTGCGGAATGCCCAGGCCGTAAGCTTGTACCGGCGAGAAGCTGGGGAAGGGCGCTGGAAAAAGGCTGAGAGCGCCAAAATCATAAACGCCACCATAGTTCACGGTGAAAGTGGCGGTGGTCGGAATGTAATTGAAGTCCACCCCAAATTTCGTATCATGCCTTCCCAGCGTCCAGGAGAAGTTGTCGGTGAACTGGTAACGCTGCTCCACCCGGTCAATGTAGGAGTAAGGTTCGCGCCCGAAAAAAGCATATCCGGGAATATCTACTGCGACGTCGCCTCCCCCAGGCGCGCTTGAATAGTTGTAGAGCAGTCCGCGTCGGGCATATTGGAAGCGGAATTCATTCACCTTGTTGTTGCCGATCGTCCACGTATCCTGCGCCACGCCCGCAACGTCGCGGTAAGTCTGCAGCGAAGTGCGGGAGTAAGAATTCTGTCCGAACACTTGGTTTTCTCCATTCACTTCGATCCCGGTGACCGTGCTGGGACTGACGTTGGCCCGCAACATGAGTCGATTATTGCTGCTGATGTTGTGATCGAGACGCAACGAGTAAAGGCTCGTTCCTTCGAATACCGGGAAGTTTCCGACCTGCGCGGCCAGTGTCTGGAATGAAGCCGGTAACCCCGCGCAAACCGGTGCAAAGCCTCCGGCTAAACCGAAGGCCGGATTACATGTGGAAGGAAACTGCTGTAAGCCCGCCGGTACAAAGGCTGGCGGAAGAAGTGCAAACGAAGCCGGATATTTACCGTTGAGCGCGATGCCCGAAGACGCGCCCGCCATAAATGCATAAGTTTGCAGTGTCGGCAGCAACCCTGCCGGAACCTCCGGTATAAAGCTTCCCAAAAATGCCGCCTGCTGCGGCGTGGCTTGGATGTCGAAGGTTCCCGCCGGAGCGCCGAAGAATGGAGACGCATCGAACGGAACGAATCCGAAATTGTTCTGCCCAATGCTGGAAAAGCCTGTCTCGTGCCGTCGTGTGATCTCGTAGGCAAAGTAAAAATATGTTTTGTCTTTCTTTATCGGTCCTCCGAACGCCGTTCCCGCTTGTACCCGCGTATAGGCCGGATTGGGCGTAGTGCTAAAGGGATTGACCGCCTGAAAGTCGCGATCGCGCAGATATCCGTACACGTCGCCGTGAAAATCGTTCGATCCGGAACGCGTAATGATATTGACCACGCCACCTGCGGCGCGTCCATACTCCGCGGCATAACTGTTGGTGATGATCTGAAATTCCTGCACAGCTTCCTGCGAGACCGTAGAGCGCACGCCGTTGGTGGCGTTGTCGATGTAGTCCGCGCCGTCTACGTTGACCAGGTTTGAGCGGGCTCGTTGTCCGCTGATATTCAATCCCGACGTGGGCGCTGCGCCCGTGGCCGGAGCATTGTCCCGCAGCACTTGCGAGTCCGTCAGCGCGAAGTTAATGTAGTTCCGCCCGTTGATGGGAAGGTTGTCGATGCTCTGTTGGTTGATCGTGTCGGTTGTTGAAGTGCGGCTGGTTTCGATCAGTTCGGCCGCCGAACTGACATTGACCACTTCTTGCGTACCCGCCACCGCCAGCGCAAGAGGTAAGTCCGCCATTTGTCCCACTGTGACGATCACATTGTCCGCCGTGGTCTTCGCGAAGCCTGGGGCTTCCACGACAACCTGATAACTCCCCGGCGGCAGCAAAAGTATGCCGTATTCGCCCTGGCTATTGCCGGTGGCAGAACGCTCTACGCCTTTCGCCTGATCTCGCGCCGTCACCGTGGCATTCGTGACCAGGCTTCCCTTCGGATCTTTGACGGTGACACGCAGGTTCCCGGTGGCCGCGCTTTGAGCGAATCCGAATGTGATCAGTCCTTGCATCAGGATAATTAGCGACACCAGCTTCCGCATAAAGTTCTCTCCACGAAGATGACTAGGAAGGGAGACGCCCGGTTTTTGCGGGCAGAGGGCCACAGCCAGTGCGAATTCGCCGGCAGGCTTCAGGGCAAACATTGTTGAGAAAGCACGTTCGGGTGCTTTGTACATCAAGCCATAAGAAGAAAGCAAGCCGGATCACGAAGGAGCATCGGATTGGTTAAATCCACAGTGCTGGTGCGACTCGTGAGGGGCGGACCACCGTTCGGCATCCGCGCCAAGCGCAGACTTCTTCTTAACCATTCCGCGTGATGCCGGCACTCTCTTGCGTCATCATTTTTAGCGCCCACGCCATCCGTGGAGTGTTGTGCGCGATGCCGAAACGTCCGCGAGTATCGAGCAAAATCATGCCACCGTGGCCATTCACTCGCGCCTGCAAATAGTTGATCGCTTCCGCCGCTACCCATTCGGGTAAACTGCCCGAGGCCACCCGGTCCGCTGCCCATTTCGCCAACACGAGCTTCATGATAGGTTCGCCCCATCCTGTCGTGGAAGCCGCCGCGGTTTTGTTGTCGGCGTAGCATCCGCAGCCGATAAGCGATGAATCACCCAAGCGTCCGGGAGCTTTGTTGAGCGTGCCTCCAGTCGAAGTCGCAGCCGCGATGTCGCCCTTACCGTCGAGAGCAACGGCTCCTACAGTGTCGTGCGAGAGTGTTGCGGCAAACAGATCGGGCATCTCTTCCCCGGAATGCGCTTGTAACTCGCGCAAGCGTTCGACCTCGCGCGGAATGATCAGGTCTTCGTTCTTGCATAACGCGATGCCGTGCTCGGCCGCAAATCGCTCTGCGCCCTCGGCAACAAAATAAACGTGAGGACTCTCACTCAGAATTTTGCGTGCGGCGCGCACCGGGTTGCGCAATCGTTCCACGCAGCCCACGCCCCCAGCACGAAGTGTTGCGCCCTCCATAATCAAAGCATCGAGTTGCACTTTGCCATCTCGATTAAGGAAACTGCCACGTCCTGCGTCAAAGGTCTCATCATCTTCCATGATCACGACTGCTTCCTCGACTGCGTCGAGCGATGAACCGCCGCGCTTCAGCACTTGCCAACCAGCATCCATGGCATTGCGGACGCCATTCAGATGAGCCTCGACCATATCATCCGGAATGGACCATGCACCGCCGTGGACGAGCAGAACTGGATCTGTGGTCAAGAAAAACCCTCCCCAGGAAAACGACCGATCAGTCTAACACTCGAAAGAAACACATCGGAGGAAGCTTCAGCATCGGAAGGATGGTGGCAGACGCCGCTTGGCGGCCTTTGTGCGCCTGCGTTTCCTTACGTAGTTCTAGCGACTGAATTTTATGCGCCTAACGCGAAGATACGGACAAGGAAGAATGCTATGGAGTCCGAGCGCCCGGGCTGCATTGCTACATTTTCCCCGATAAGCGCATTTGCTCGACGATTTCTGCCAACACCCGATAGCTCTCAGGGTCAAGCGGCTCTCGCGTGGCTGCCTGGAACTTACCGGTTCGCTCTTTCTGATCGAGATAATAGACTACGTCGGGCAGGACACGGCCGACTTCGGCGCAGAGCGCGCGCAAATGCATCAAGCCCTCCACATCCAAATCCGAAGACTGCAATTCCGATATCTCCCCGATCAGTTGCCTAAGCTCGCTCTTCCATCGATCAAATTCAGTTTCATACTTCAGGAAGAACTCGGCGTCGCCGACGATCACTAGTTCCAGCGTTTTAAAATCCTCTGCCGTGAGGGGTTTTTTCGCTTTCAGCCCTGACAATAAAGTCGCGATATTGGTCCTTGCCTGAAAAGCTTCTCGCGCCTGAGCC
>JBEKGG010000045.1:0-20341 GCA_050012915.1 Terriglobales bacterium
AAAACTCTTGGCCTGTTCCTGCTCCTTCGGTGACAACTGCGCAACCCAGCTCTCGAAATTTTCCTTCGTCATATTCTCGGGATAAAAATTAGCTCCCAGTGGTTTGCGTGGCGGCACACCAGGGATGAAGGCCTTGTAGTCGTCCAGATCCGACCATGGTTTCTTGTTGATCCAGAAATAGTGCAGGCGAGCTTTCCCCAGCGGCGTGGTGTCTTTTTGCAACTGGGCATAAAGCGCGAGGTTGCCGTCCCACATTTGCTGCATGAAGATGTCGTTTAGGACCCGCGCCGCCTCAATCAGTTTCACCAGTGCCTGCCGATCGCCCGAAGAGAGCCTCGATGGGTCGACCCTTAACGTGGTCGGCGCGAAACGGTTCGCCATCTGGTCCAGTTGCGCCAGATCCGGTACAGTTCCATTTTTCTGCGCTTTCACCGAAACACTCGTTAATCCCATAAGCAGTACAAGAATAGAACAGGCCGCGAGTTTCATAATCTCTCCTCCCATGCCGGGGTTCTCCAGCGCGGGCCGAAAACCGATTATGATAGCAGGACAAGCGGTAGCCGCGGGCAGACATCTGGCGGTACAATTTACCAAAGGCCGTGAGCCCCGAGCCGAATGGCAGTCCAGGCTGTGGTTCCGGCTGCAAAATTCTTATGCGAAAATTTCTCCCATGGTTTCTCCTGGTTTCATTTGTTGCGCTCTCGGTCATTCTTAAGGCAGACGATGAGGTGATCGAAGAGATCGTCGCGCGGGTCAACAACCAGATCATCACTCGTAGCGAGTTCCTCCACAGCAAAGACGAATTGAGGAAGGAAGCGGCTCAGCAAGATCCTGTGAACGCGGACAAGCTCGTCTCTGAACGCGAAAAAGATGTGCTGCGCGACTTGATCGATCAGGAATTGCTGCTCGAAAGAGGCAAGGACTTGGGCATTACCGCCGACACCGAAGTCATCAAAAAGCTCGACGACATGCGCAAGGATATGAAACTTGACAGCATGGAGGAGTTGGAAAAAGCCGCCCAGTCCCAGGGAGTATCCTTCGAGGATTTCAAGCAGAACCTGCGCAATCAGATCATTACCCAGCAGGTCATTGGAAAGGAAGTTGGCTCGAGACTCGTCATCGACAAAGAGGAAGAGCAGAAGTTTTACGACGATCACAAGAGCGACCTTGAGCAACCGGAGACGATTCGATTGAGCGAGATCCTGGTCTCAACCGACGCCAAGCCGAACGATTCCAGCGATGAAGCTCAGCGGATCAAAGCAGCCCAGGCGAAAGCAGACGACCTGCTTACTCAAATTCGTAAAGGCGCCAAGTTCGAGGATATCGCCAAGAAAAACTCCGATGGACCCACGGCCGCTCAGGGCGGCGACTTAGGCGAATTTAAACACGGCACGCTCGCCCAGCAAATCGAGGACAAGACTTTCACCATGAAGGCAGGCGAAATATCGGATGTAATCCAAGCCAAGCAAGGGTTCATCATTCTGAAGGTCACCGAGCATCACGATGCTGGAATTCCGCCCCTGAGCGAGATCGAACCTCGCATCCAGGACGCGCTCTACATGAAAAAATTGCAACCTGCGCTGCGGGAATATCTCACGAAACTGCGCGAGGATGCGTTTATTCATGTGTATCCCGGCTACGCGGATTCTGGCGCCAGCCCCAAACAGACCGAACCCATCGAGACCGCGAACAAAGAGCCCAGCGCCAAGGATCTCAAAAAGAAGAAAAAATTCGGCCTGTTTTAGTTTAAGCTTGGCCTGAACCGGCGGGGTGCGCGGACTGCGGTCTGGCCCGTGGGGTCAAAGGCACGTCTCGCGCGTCCCAGAGCAACTGACCATGAAGGAATTTTTCTTATCCGACTGCTGTCACCACGAAAACAAAGTCATCACTTCGACTTTTGTGGTCGTTTCTAAACAGGTTAAGCCGAAGAAAACTGGCGAACCTTATCTGGCGTTGATCCTCGGCGATCGCACCGGCCAACTCGAAGCCAAAATGTGGGACAACGTCGAGGACGCGATTGATGCCTTCGAACAGGATGACTTCCTCAAGATCAAAGGCCTGCTGAATAAATATAAGAACCGTTTTCAGATCACGATTCACAAGCTGCGCCGTCTCGGCGACTCGGAGATCGACTTCTCCGATTACTTGCCGAAGACCACCAAGGACATCGGCGAGCTATGGCAGACCCTGGCTACTTTCGTCGCTTCATTTCGCGACCCTCATCTCAAGTCGCTGGTGGAAGCTTTCATGTCTGACCCAGAGATTGCGGAACCCTACCGCAATGCTCCCGCGGCCAAGACTCTGCATCACGCTTACATCGGAGGATTGCTCGATCACGTGGTGTCGCTCTGCCGATCTTGCGATCTGATGTGCCAGAATTATCCCCAGATCAATCGCGATCTTTTGCTCACCGGCGCATTCCTGCACGACATTGGCAAGATTCACGAACTCACGTATAACCGCTCGTTCTCGTATACCACGCGCGGTCAGTTGCTCGGTCACATGATCATCGAACTGGAAATGCTGCAAGCCAAACTTGCGCAGTTCCCTGATTTCCCCGACGAACTTAAGATTCTGGTGGAACACCTCATCATCAGCCATCACGGGGAATATGAGTTCGGCTCGCCCAAGCTGCCCATGTTTCCCGAGGCTCTGATGCTGCATTACCTCGACAACCTCGATTCCAAGATGGAAAGCATGCGCGCTCATTTCGAACGCGAAGCTGCTTCGGATGGTCCTTGGACCGGCTACAACTCTTCTTTGAGCCGTCCGCTTTTGAACTCGGCAAAATTCTTGCAGAAAAAACAGCCGGCCGTGGCTGCTACAGATGCAGGCACAGCTGCGGCGGATGCGCCCACGTCGCCCGTATCCGAGACGCCGGTGGCGGAGGCAACGTCCGAAGCGCAACCGATCGAGGTCAAGAAGTTCTGAGAAACAAGAACCTGCGAACTGGCAACTGAATTTTCCTGATCTCCCATGCTCGACTTCACCCGCTTCCAAGTCCTGACCTTCGACTGCTATGGCACCATGATCGACTGGGAGACCGGCATCTTCTCCGCGTTGCGGCCCATCCTCGCCGCGCACAACAAATCGATTTCGGACTCTGCGCTTCTTCAGTTGTACTCGGAGCTTGAAGCTGCAGCCGAACAGGGGAAATATCTTCATTATCGAGATGTCTTGCAGTCCGTGGTTCGCGGCTTCGGTGAGCGGCTCGGGTTTTCGCCAACCACAGCCGAAGTTCGTTCGCTGCCGGAATCGCTAGCGAACTGGCAGCCCTTTTCCGATACAGTCGAGGCTCTACGCAAACTTAAGAGCCGTCATCAGCTTGCAGTGATCTCTAACGTGGACGACGATTTGTTCGCCGCGACTGCACGCAAGCTGGGAGTGGCATTCGACCAAGTCATCACCGCCCAACAGGCCGGCTGCTACAAGCCCTGCATGAGAATTTTCACGCTCGCGGAAAAACGGATCGGCGTAAGTCGTGACCAATGGCTTCACGTCGGGCAAAGTATCTATCACGACGTAATTCCCGCGCAGTCATTGGGCCTTGCGACCGTTTGGGTAAACCGGTCGTCGCCGCGGCCCGGCGCCGGAGCTGCCAAAGCCGCCGCCGGAAAACCGGACTTGGAAGTACCCGACCTGCGGACCCTCGCCGAACATGCCAGTTGAGTTTTTCGTGCGGGCCATCAGCCGTGGCGCCGCACGTATGAGGCTGATGGGTACCAATCGGGCGCTCCGCTGAAAACTGGTGTATCTTTTCTTTCGGACAGCGAATCATATATAAAAGTAGTAATTTCAATCACTTCATGCAGCGGACTTTTCTTAAGATTTTGGGGTTGTGTGTTTTTCTGACGGGATTCGTGACCGCTCAGGCTCCGCTGCTTGCCCAGCCGGGTGGCGATGCGGACTGGTTTTCTTCTGTCTTGTCTCTTGTCCCCACGGTTGATGATCCGGTCCCGGTTCCTGCTGCCATCCCCGCCGCCGGGCATTTGCCTCTGAATGCGACAGCCGTGCTCCCACGCATGGCTCCCGAACTTGCGCTGCAGGTTTGCCATGGACGTTCCGTGGTACAGGCGGGGCAACTCGCTGCATACTCGGCCACAACCGTGATTCGCGCTGAGCTTCCCGACACCTCGCAGTACGGCGAATTCGAAGTGCAGCAGCACTACCTGGCTCCGCGCACGCTGGCATTCAAAGCGGTGCGATTCACGGGCGATACGTTCGTCAAGACAAATGTCATCACCCGGCTGCTGCAGTCCGAAGTGGACCACGTGCAGAAGGATGACCCGGCGCTGAACGCGATCAGCCCTGCCAACTATAAATTTTCTTACAAGGGAACGAACGAGTTGCAAGGCCGCATCGTTCACATTTACCAATTGAAGCCGCGCCAGAAACGCGAGGGTCTGTTCAAGGGTCGCATCTATGTCGATGCCTATAGCGGCAGCCTGGTCCGAGCCGAGGGCCGGCCGGTAAAATCGCCTTCGCTATTCATCAAGAAGGTCGATTTCGTCCAGGATTATGCGGACGTCGGCGCGTTCACTTTTCCTGTGCACGTCCACTCGGAAGCCGTTGCTCGCATCGTCGGGCGCGCCATCGTGGACATCTATCAGCACGACTACCAGCCCGTCCCGAATGCCGTGGCCAACACTTCCGTGACCGCAGAGTCGATTCCTGCTCTGTAGTAGGTTTTCCTTTGTGAACCTTTGCGTCCTCTGTGGGTTGATGAATTTCAAGTGCTGAACCACTAAGGCACGAAGTAAGTCAACGAGCTAATCTGCACGCCACAACGCCCGTCTACGGCTATAATTTCGGTTTCAATCAATGAAGGAGAAATCATGACCCTTTCAGGTCGGGTCGCGCTGGTTACTGGTGCGTCCCAGGGGATTGGTCGGGCCTGCGCTCTTAAGCTGGCGGCGTCAGGCGCGACATTGGCAGTGGCGGCGCGCAATCAGGAAAAGTTGAGCGAGCTTGTACAACAGGTCGAAGCCAACGGCGGGAAGGCTTTCGCGTTCCCCGTTGACGTAGCCGACGAAGAGCAAATTAAAACTGCGTTCAAGGCCGCGCTCGGGCAACTCGGCAAGGTCGACATCCTGGTCAACAACGCCGGCATCACGCGTGATCAGCTTGTGATGCGCATGAAACGCGCCGATTGGGATTCCGTGCTCAATACCAACCTCACCTCTGCCTATTTGTGTATTCAGCAGGTGATCGGTTCCATGCTAAAGCAGCGCTGGGGCCGGATCATCAACATAAGCTCGGTTTTTGGGCAGACGGGGCAGGCAGGACAAGCCAATTATGCCGCGTCGAAAGCGGGCCTGATCGGATTGACCATGGCGATTGCCCGCGAGGTCGGGTCGCGCAACATAACTTGCAACGCCGTGGCGCCGGGCTTCATCGAAACCGCCATGACTTCCGGATTCACCGATGACTTCAAAAAGAACGCGCTCAAGATGATTCCTTTGGGACGAATCGGAACTCCCGAAGACGTGGCGGGTTCGATTGCATTTTTAGCCTCCGACGAAGCCTCCTACATCACGGGGCATGTTCTAAGTGTGAACGGCGGCATGCTCATGGGGTAGCGCGGACAATCTCCGGGCTGATATTTGTGCCGGCGGAATCTCCGGCGCAAATCGCCCAGGTGCGCGAACTTTTCCTGGAGTACGAGCAATCACTCGGCGTGAAGCTCTGCTTCCAGAATTTTGAGCAAGAGATCGCCGGACTTCCGGGTCACTATGCGCCGCCCGATGGCCGTCTGTTGCTGGCGGAGTATAAAGAGCAGTTGGCGGGATGCGTAGCCCTGCATCAATGGCAGGGCGAGATCTGCGAGATGAAGCGGCTTTACTTGCGTCCATCGTTTCGCGGAAAAGGGCTGGGCCGCATGATTGCAGAAAAGATTGTTGCGGAAGCGCGTAACATTGGCTACCGGCGCATGCGGCTCGATACCATCGAGCCCATCATGAAAGATGCGGTAGAAATGTACCGCAAACTGGGGTTTCGCGAGATCGCATCCTATCGCCCCAATCCGATTGCCGGGGCAATGTACATGGAACTGGAGTTGTAGTGTCAGCAAAATATTGCTGCAACGGAGGACAGTCGTGAAATTCTTTTGTTTAGCTTTCATTTTCCTTTTTGCCCTGAGTGCCTTCGCGGCAACTCCCAAGAATGTTTCCTATAAGAGCGGCGACGATACCGTGCAGGCGATAATTTACACGCCCGAAGGAACGGGCCCGTTTCCGGGCATTCTGGTCATCCACGAATGGTGGGGACTCAACGACTGGGTCAAGGAACAGGCCTCAAAGTTATCGGATCTCGGTTACGTCACGCTTGCCGTGGACCTCTATCGCGGCAAAGTTGCGACCACGGAGGGCGAGGCTCACGAAATCATGCGCGGCGTGCCCGAGGACCGGGCCGCGCGTGATTTGCACGCGGCTTTTGAGTTCCTGAAATCGCAGCCGAACGTTAAGAAAGATCGGATCGCGTCCATCGGCTGGTGCATGGGCGGCGGCTACTCATTCAATGTCGCACTGCACGAGCCAACGCTGACGGCAGACGTGATTAACTACGGCCACCTGGCGAGCGATCCCGAATTGCTGAAGAAAATCAATGCCTCAATTCTGGGGATTTACGGTGGACAAGACCGCGGCATCTCCGTGGACGATGTGAAGAAGTTCGAGCAATCGATGAAACAGCTGGGCAAGAAAGTCGAAATCGTAATCTACCCCAATGCCGGCCACGCGTTCGAAAATCCCAACAATAAAACCGGTTACCGCCCGGACGACGCTTCAGACGCCTGGAAGCGAACCGTTAATTTCCTGGCTCAGACGCTGGGAAAATAGGATCATCGGCAGTATCTCTGCACGAGGTCTTCAAAGAAGGCGCAAAATAATCGCCTTGCCTATCCTGCGCAGCGGTTGCTTCCCTTTGTGCCCCGGCAAAAAGGAAATTGTTACGACCCGGGGGATGTCAGTAAGTTGTTATCCCCCCGGATGAAGAACCTTGTGCAGGCTGACATCGTCGCCATCGCCGCTCCTCAAACTGCGAAAAACGCTCGTCGATACGATGGTTACGATCCCGAGAGCGATGAGAGCTTTATGGATTCCATGAATCATTTCGGCCGGATCGGAATGAGTGCTGGGGACGAAAAATGCTGTGGCTAGCCCCGCCGTCGCTACGCCGAAACTGATCGACATCTGCTGCGCCGTGCTTGCGATGGAACTTGCACCGCTCGCGTCTTCTTCCTTGATGTCAGCGAATACGAGCGTATTCATGCTCGTGTATTGCAGCGAAGTGAATCCCCCATAAAAGAGAGCAAGTAAAACGATGGCCCAAACCGGTGTTCGGAGACCGATTGTCGCAAACGCCATCAGAAGAGCACCGAGAATTAAAGTGTTGGAGATGAGCACGCGACGATAGCCGATACGACGCAGAATTCGTGGCATGATCGTTTTCATACCCATGGAGGCGATTGCCTGGGGCATGACGAGCAGACCGGATTGGATCGGTGTGAAGCCCAAGCCTACCTGATAGAGGAGCGGCAGGAGAAATGGCACTCCGCCTATTCCAAGACGAGTAAAGAAGCTGCCGCTTACGGCGGCGCGGAAGGTACGAATGCTGAATAGTTTGAGCTTCAGCAAAGGGAACGGAAGGCTGCTCCCGTGGATTCCGTATCCGGCAAGCAAGGCAATCGACAACACCAGCAATCCGGACATCCCGCCTGCGCTCAGACTATGATCGCCGAATATCTCCAGCACATAAGACAGTAATGCGACCCCAGAACCGAAGAGGATGAGTCCGACAACATCGAGCGGAGGGTTCTGCTCTTCGCGGTAGTCCGGCAAATGCAGATAAACCAGGATCAAGCCCGCGAGTCCAATTGGAATATTAAGGAAGAAAATGAAGCGCCACTGAAGATACCCGACGATGAGACCTCCGGCGATGGGTCCGAGCATGGGCGCAACCAGGGCTGGTATAGAAATAAAGCTCATGGTGCGCAGAAGATCTGACTTGGCAAACGTTCGCACCAGCGTGAGCCGGCCCACTGGCACCATCATCGCGCCGCCGCCACCTTGCAGGATGCGAAAAGCGACCAGCAAGTGAATGTTGCTTGATATTCCGCACAGAAAAGACCCGAGGGTGAAAATGCCAATCGCAGACGCGAATACACGACGGGTTCCGAAGCGGTCCGCCATCCAGCCACTGATGGGGATGAATACCGCCAGGCTGAGCGTATAGCTGGCGAGCACCGCCTTCATGCTGAGGGGAGCGACGCCGAGGGCGGAAGAGATGGCGGGAACGGCTGTGTTGAGAATCGTTGTATCCAGCGATTCCATAAACAAAGCGACAGCAACCAGCCATGGTAGGAGACGTTTGGCGGCTTCTGAGGGGCCGGACGAAGATGGAGGAGCGATCGGCGGGCCAGCTGAGTTCATATGTAGGAAACCGCGGAAGGCCTCTCCACTTCAAATATGTTATCTGATGTGTCCGATCGATGGTTTTCTTGTACCGGTGTTCCTTCCCGATCAGCGCAGTTCCGCCGTTTTCGGCAGCTCGGATACAGTCCATCCTCCTCCGAGGGCCTTGATCAGCAGCACGCTCGCGTCCATGCGACGCCTCAGGATGTCGACGTCGTTTCGTTCATTTTGCAGCGCGATTGTTTGTGCCGTGAGAACGTCAAGGTAGGGGTCCGCTCCGCCGATATAACGATCATTGAAAATCTGCAGCGATTCTTGCGCGGAGGTCGTCGCTTGCTTTTGTTGCTGCGCTTCCTGGCTGAGGATTCGCAGGGCGACGAGATTGTCTTCCACCTGCTGAAAAGCTGTGAGCGTGCTCTCGCGATAGCCGGCAACGGTTGCGTCATAGTTGGCGCGTGCGGCGGTTGAAGTCGCCCGGCGGCGGCCACCATCAAAAAGAGTTTCCGCCAGCGACGGCCCGACGGCCCAGAAGCGGCTTGGCCAGGTAAACCAGTTCGTGATGGAAGTGCCCTCTAATCCAGCGGACGCGCTCAATATAACGGTCGGGTAATAAGCCGCGCGAGCAATTCCGATCTGGTCGTTGGCTTCGGCGACTCGACGCTCTGCCGCGGCAATGTCTGGCCGCCGTTCAAGAAGTTGTGAAGGCAACCCGGCGGAGATATCCGGAGGCTCCAAAGTGAGCGGCGCTGCAGGCAGGCTGAACGCCGCCGGTGGCTTTCCGATCAGTATGGCGATGGCGTGTTCAAACTGCGCCCGCTGTACGGAGACGTCCGTATCCTGCACCATGGTGGTTTGGAGTTGCGTTTGCGCCTGTGCTACATCAGACTTCGGAGCGGCGCCGCCATCGAAGCGATCCAAGGTGAGCTGAAAAGCGTCCTGATAGGTTTTCACCGTGTCATCGAGAAGCTTTTTCTGCGCGTCTGCGCTTCGTAATTCGAAATAGTCGTAGGCCAGTTCGGCGTGCAGACTCAAATTGACAGTTGCCAGATCTCCCGCCGTGGCTTGTGCTTCTTCACGCGACGCAGAAACAGTTCGTCGCACGCGTCCCCAAACATCAAGCTCATAAGAAATGTCGAAGGGCAGCACAAAATCACCTGTAGTTTTCGTAGTGGGAAGATAGGGAGTGTTGGCTGAATCACGCAATGATTCGATGCCCGGTGCTGTAGAAATAGTCGGAAACTGCGCAGCTCGATTGAAGTGAACCATGGCCCGCGCTTCCACGAATCGAGCGCTAGCCACTTTCAAGTCCTGGTTCGAAACTGTGAGTTCGCTCTCCAGTACGTTCAACTGCGGATCGCCGAAAATTTCCCACCAGTTTCCCCGAAGGAGTTGATCGCTCGGCTGCGCCGGTTTCCAGCCGTCCGTTTCTTTGTACGCGTCTACAGGCGCGGTCGGCACGGTTGGCCGCGTATACTTGGGACCCACGGTGCAGCCCGCGAGCAGCATGATTGCAAATAAGAGAAGAATTAGGGTGAGATGCTTCATTTTACTGCGCCTCCCGTCTTCGGGCTGCTGATCTGAACTTGCGTGCCGCTGGTCAGCGAATCCGAGGGACTGAGAATTACTTCGTCCGTTGGTTGCAAGCCGGAAAGTATCTCCATGCTGTCGCCGTAGTCGTGGCCGGGCGTCACTTTTACCAGCTCCGCTTTTCCATCGCGTACCACACCGACCTGCAAACCTTCTCTGCGGAAAAGAAGCGTATTCGCAGGAACCACCAGGGAACGCGTGCCCTCCGGCATTTTCAAATGAACCTGAACGTATGCACCTGGTTTGAGACGGCCGTCAGCATTCTCAACATCCACTTCGACCAGCAAGGTTCGCGAGGCCAGATCGATCGAATTAGAATTACGAACCAAAGTACCGTGGAACGTCTGCCCGGGATATTCATCGAGGGTCAAATCTGCCGGAGCGCCGGTCTGCGCGGCGACCGAGTAGACCTCGGGGACTGCTACGTAGACCCGCAGTTTGTTGATGGAAGCCATGTGGAACAACTCTTTGGGCGCATTCGCGCCGGCGTCGATCAATGCGCCTATGTCCGTCTCACGGGCCGTGATGATTCCATCGAACGGCGCGTAGATCTTCTCGTAGGACTGCAATTGTTCGAGCCGCGCTACATTGGCTTTGTTCGACTCGACTGTCGCCTGGTTGGCGGCGAACCCGTTTACTGCATTGTCCCGCTCTTGAGTGGAGACCGAGTGGGTCTTCAGCAGATTCTCGTCGCGCGCCGCGGTGATTTGAGAAAGATTTAAATTAGCTTCCATAGTGGCCAGATCGGCTCGCGCTTGTCGCAATTGCTGATCGAGTTCGGGAGTTTCGATTTCCGCCAGCAACTGCCCCTTACGCACACGGGCGCCGATGTCGAAGTACCAAATTTTCAGATAACCGTTGGTCCTGGCATAGACAGGAGAATCGATGAAGGCCTGTGTATTGCCCGGCAACACGAGTTCCTGGTCGCGATCTCCGGGTTGCGGATGTGCGACGTTCACGCTTGGAATTGCAGCTTGAAGAGTAGCTTGTTGTAGCCGATTCTCGGCCGCGACGCGAGAATAAATGCCAAAGACAATCACAATCGCGATCACGAGCGCCATCGCGCCGAGAACGACCAGGGCGCTTTTCGGAAGCTTCTTTTGCGGAGGCATAGTTTTGGACGCCTCGCCTGCGCTGGTTTCGGTCGCCTTTGTCGTATCCGTCGGAATCGCGTTGCTTTCATCCGATTTCATTTGGGTCTCCCGTTGATTAAGCATGAATTGGTTGTCCTTCGGTTGCGACCTGCACGTTTGGATCTGCTCCCGAGCGTTTTTTATGTAGCAGGCTGAATACCGCCGGAACAAAGACCAGGGTGGCGACCGTTGCGCAAAGCAGTCCGCCAATGACGGCGCGCCCCAGCGGCGCATTCTGCTCGCCTCCATCGCCGAGGCCGAGCGCCATCGGGATCATTCCGATAATCATGGCGAGCGCCGTCATCAGGACTGGTCGAAAGCGCGTGTATCCCGCCTCAATTGCCGCTTCGATTGGGTCTCCGTGGTGGATCAGGCGTTCGTTGGCAAAAGCGACAACCAGAATGCTATTCGACGTGGCCACGCCCATGCACATGATGGCTCCCATTAACGCAGGCACGCTGAGGGTTGTCTGTGTTACGAACAGAAAAAAAACAATCCCTGCCAGCGCGGCCGGCAGCGCTGTAATAATGATGAAAGGATCGAGCCATGACTGAAAATTGACTACGATCAGGAAGTAAACCAGCAGGATCGAGAACACGAGCCCACCCAACAGTCCGATGTACGAGCTCCGCATAGTCTGTATCTGTCCGCGAATTGTGACGAAGCTTCCGCGCGGTAGCAATTTTCGATCGGTGTCGACGATATGGTTGATGTCACGTCCAGCCGATCCCAGATCACGATCCTGAACCGCACCGTAAATCTCTACAAGGCGCCGAATGTTGTAGTGGCTGATGGCCTCCATTTCGGTCGAGCGTTTTATCGAAGCCACATTCGCCAGGATCCCGGGACGCAATGTCGCAGGCGCCGTGATGGGCGTGTTCTGCAGATCCTGCAGGGACTCGACCCGGTATTGCGGAGTCTGCGCAACCAGGTTGTAATTGACTCCGTTCTTCCAGTTGAGAAAGAACATCGGCGTAATCTGAAAACTTCCGCTCAGCGAGTTCAACACGCTGGTGGCAACATTGCGCTCAGTCAGGCCGCCCTGAGCCGCTTTCGTGCGGTCGACGTTGATGTCGTAAGTTGGATAATCGAACGGCTGCTGGATGCGTAAATCCGTAAGGCCACGAACTTGCCGGAGTTCGGCCAGCATCTTCTCCGCGACTTGGCGATTGCCCTCGATGTCATTTCCCTCAATCTGAATGTCAATCGGCGCCGGCAATCCGAAATTCAGAACCTGCGTGACCATGTCTGCGGGAAGAAAATAAAACGTGGTTCCGGGAAACTCCCGAGGCAAACTCGCCCGCAGGTCGCGTATGTAATCTGCAGTGGGATGGTGTTTTTCTTTCAGGGACACCAGGATGTCCGCATCGCCGGCGCCCACTAGACCAGAAGTCGAGTGCATGAAGTTGATCGTGCTGTAAGGCAGTCCGATGTTGTCGAGGATGTTGTCTATTTCTTGCGATGGAATTCGCTGACGGATGGACGCCTCGACCAGGTCGGCGAGCCGGGCAGTCTCTTCAATACGCGTCCCGCTCTTCACCCGCATGTGCAGAATGAATTGCCCGTTATCGCTGGCAGGGAAGAAATTCTGACCCAGCCACGGAACCAGGAGAAAAGCCGCAAGACACACGCACAGGAACACAGGAATGAAAATCACTCTCCGATGTACGGCGGTAGTAAGAAAAAGTTGATAGCTCAGCCGAAGCCGCTCGAACCGGCTTTCAAAACCTTGCTGAAAACGCGCAAAGAAGCCCGGCTTTCGCTCGCCGTGCTCGTCGCCCTTCAATAAATACAAAGCCATTGTCGGAACAATCGTCCGGGAAAAGAAGTAGGACGCGAGCATGGCAAACGCCACCGCTTCAGCCAGAGGCACAAAGAGAAACTTCGAAACGCCAGCGAGAAAAAACATTGGCAAGAACACGATGCAAATGCAGAGTGTGGAAACTAACGCAGGCACGGCAATCTGCGATGCGCTGTCGAGAATAACTTCTCGCAAACTTTTGTCGGGTTCGAGCTCTCGATTTCGATTGATGTTCTCGACCTCGACGGTTGCGTCATCAACCAGAATCCCGACCGCAAGAGCCAGGCCGCCCAGAGTCATGATGTTGATGGTCTCTCCCAGTAAACTCAACAAAATTACCGACGTCAGAATCGACAACGGAATCGAAACTGCGATGATCAGCGTGCTGCGCCAGCTTCCGAGAAAGAGCAGAATCATCAGAGCCGTCAGACAAGCGGCAATTAAGGCCTCGCGGACCACACCTTGGACGGCGGATTTCACAAAGATAGACTGGTCAGCCAGAGCCTGTATTTTGAGCTGAGGCGGAAGCGTCTGGGCCACACGTGGCAACAGGCCGCGGACTCCTTCTACCACACTGATTGTCGACGCTGTGCCTGCCTTAAGTATGCTCAGCAAAACTCCGCGATGCCCGTCCTGGCGAACGATGTTGGTCTGAGGAGCAAAGCCATCACGAATATTCGCGACATCGCGCAGATACACGGTAGAGCTGCCGACTTGCTTGATCGGAAGTTCGTTGAGTTCGGCGACCGTTCTAGGACTGGAATTCAAGCGCACGTCGTCTTCAAACTCGCCGATCTTCGCCGTGCCTCCCGGCAAAACAAGATTCTGATCAGTCAGTGCATTAAGCACGTCTTGTGGCGAAAGGCCTTTCGACTGAAGCAGAGTCGGATCGAGGTCGACCATCACTTGGCGCTGTTTTCCTCCGTACGGCCAAGGAATAACCGCGCCGGGAACCGTCACCAATTGCGGTCTTACGAAGTTCTGGCCCATATCGTTTAGCTGCTGCTCCGACAGGCCTTGGCCACTAAGTCCGAGTTGCAGAATCGGCACGCTGGAAGCGCTGTAATTAATGATTAGCGGCGGCAAGGTTCCCGGCGGTAGCTGACGCAAAACGGCTTGGGAAATCGCCGTCACCTGAGCGTTCGCGGTATCCAGGCTTGCACCAGGCTGCAGAAAAATCTTCACAATCGCTTGCCCGTTTACTGTTGTGGATTCGATGTGTTCGATATTGTCGACCGTCGTGGTGAGGACGCGCTCATATACGCTCGTGAGTCTGCCTTCCAACTCTTCCGGGTTTAGGCCCGTGTATTGCCAGGCGACCGCAATGACAGGAATGTTGATATTTGGAAAAATGTCGGTCGGCGTGCGCAAGACCACGACTGGCGTCAGGATCAGGATCAACAGAGCTAAAACAACGAACGTATAAGGACGATCTAACGCAATACGAACAATCCACATGAAAATTCTCCCGTTACATTAGCGCGGCAAGATTTGACTACTCGCTTGCCGACCCCAACTTCGGAACTGCTTTCAAGGATTCCAATATGTGTTTCATGTAGGCCCGGGTGGCGAAGAGTGCTGCTCCTTCAGTAATCATTTCGAACAATATGGCTTCACCCTGCGGGTCGACCGAAATCACATCTTCAAGATCGACGGTACACCTCCGGCCCTCCCGTGTACCCCGAGTGCTCTCCCATCTTTCTTTCAAGTCGGCGGCCCATTGCTTGCAGAGTCGGCCTTGCAAGACCCATTTCTGTTCAAACGGCGTCTCGGTGATCATGGTCCTTAGCATGGCGATTGCTCTATGTGCGAATAGAAAAAGCAATGGACATACCAAGCCTGAGAAAATTCTTGAAATCAACGCATTCGACTGATTTAAGAGGAGCTTTGAGGAAGTGAAAACAGGAACAGGCAGCAGAGTGTCACGGTGTCACAGCATTAATGACAGTGTCACAGAAGTTATGACTCCTGAGCGACAGTCCGAGGATCAATGCCGAGCCTCTTCAAGTGCGCGATCAGCGTGGTCCGTTTCAAACCGAGGCGCGCCGCGGCTCCTTCGGAGCCACCGACTCGCCCCTCGGCTTCCCGAAGGGCTTGCACAACTTGCTCTCGGTTCAGCGTGGGAATATTTGTCCGCGTCCGTTTGCGGAGCGGAGGCGCCGGCTCTTTGCTTCGCGGAGTTGCACTGGTTTTTCCGCTCAGTTCCGCAGTTGTGACTCGCAGTACGCCTCGCGTTGACAGAATCACGGCGCGTTCGATCACGTTCTGCAGCTCGCGAACATTTCCCGGCCAATCGTACCGCATTAGCGCGTTCATCGTTTCCGCAGGAATCGTATGAATCGCTTTGCCTATGCGCCGGCTGTATAGTTCGGCGAAATGACGCAGCAGCAAAGGGACATCCTCAGGACGCTCGCGCAGCGCCGGGACATAAATGGGAAAAACATTCAAGCGATAGAAAAGATCGGAACGAAATTCCTGCTCCGCCACCATTTCCGAAAGATCCCGATTCGTCGCCGCGATCAACCGCGCGTCCGTGCGCTGCGTACGCGAACTGCCCAGCCGCTCGAATTCTCTCTCTTGAAGCACGCGCAACAGTTTCGGCTGCAGTTCGAGCGGAACATCTCCGATCTCGTCGAGAAAAACCGTCCCATGATGAGCCAGTTCGAATCGGCCGATGCGTTGCGCGATCGCGCCCGTAAAAGCCCCTTTCTCGTGACCGAAGAGTTCACTCTCCAGCAATCCCGTCGGAATCGCGGCACAATTCACCTTGACGAATGCGTTCGATCGCCGTGAACTCAGATTGTGAATTGCACGCGCAATCAATTCCTTGCCAGTACCGGTTTCTCCATAAATAAGAACCGTTGAATCCGTCGGGCCCACGGTCTCAAGCTCTTTCAAAACCTTCTGCAGCGCGCTGCTTTTCCCCACGATCTCCTCAAACATCGAGGTCTCTTCAATCTCCTGCCGCAACGCGACATTTTCATGAAATAGCTGCTCTTTCAGCGAGTTGATTTCTGTCAGCGCATCCTCCAGCGCTTTTCTGGAACGCTCCTGCTCGGTGACGTCCACAATCGTCCCGACAAATTCGACTGGGACGCCCGTCGCGCGCTTGACCGGGTGGCCTACCGAATGGATGTGACTGATCGATCCGTCGTCCAGAATAACCCGATAGTCCATCTCGAAGTCACTGACCTCTTGTATCGCCTTCTGAATCACACCCGCATAGGCGAAACGATCGTCGGGATGAACTCTGCCCAAGAGAAATTCGAGAGTTATCTTCGTTTTTGGATCGAGTCCGAGGATGCGATAACTCTCGGCGCTGAGGACAACATCTCCCGTCGAAACGCAGCGGGCCCAGCTTCCCGTGTGGCTGAGACGCTGCCCCTCTGACAAATAAGCCTCACTTCGGCGTAGCGCTTCCTCGGCTTGTTTCCGCTCCGTTATATCGCGGTAGATTCCGTAGATCTCTGGCGTGCTGCCATTAACAGACACAGGGGCCGCTACGAAGGAGACAGTAATGTTGGAGCCGTCTTTTCGTTTGCGGATTATTTCAGCATTGACACGTTCGCCGGATTTCAACGCCAGGCGTAGCGCCTCCGATTCTTCCAACGATACCTCGGGCAGAATCAAGTCGTTGATATTGCGGCCGAGCGCCTCCTCAACCGTATAGCCGAACAGCTTAGTGAATTCCTGATTCACCCTTAACACGCGGTTATTAATATCCCGAAGAACAATGGCTTCCGGAGCAAGCTCGAATAGTTTTTCGAAATGAGCTTTCTGCTTTCTAAGTTCGTCCTCACGCAGTGCATTGTCCGCTGCCAGTGCCACCTGGTCCGCGACCAGACAAAAATAACGAACCTCATCGGAGGAATAAGCGTTGGCGTGTCGGGCGCCGAAACTCAAACTGCCCAAGCGGCGATAGGCTGTTGTTAACGGCAGAATGCACGCGGACTCCACACCATAATGCTTGAAGACTTCCATCATCCTGGGAAACCGCGCCTCTCCGTCACGCGAAGCGATAAGCACGGGTTCCTGGTGGCGATACACCCACCAGGTGATCGTTTCTTCGACAGGAAAATCAGAGGGGATCAAGAATCCCGGCCCTTGCAGCGTCTCGAGACCAGCATTCTGCATCTTATTAGTCGCCTGGTCGTACAAGAACAAAGCCACGAAGTCGAAGTCCACGACGTACTGCAATTCGTGGGCAAGAACCTTAAATAATTCTCTGGGATCGCGGTAAACATTGATGGCGCGGGACACACGAAAAAGCGCCTCGTGCCGCGCCAGGAGAGATTTCCCCGCATCTAGTTGTGATTGTTGAGTCAAGTCCTCACCGCGCCGAGACGCCGTATTTACTTAATTTCGACTCCGCGAAAAACCATGGGAGCAAACGTTAATATCCGTGTGATTAGATGTCTTTGAGTACTGCTGGCTGTATTTTAAATCGAGGTCCTAGGCGTGCGCAGCAACCGCCATACACCGAATCAAACGACGTCCGTGGCAGATCGTGCGGTCTCCACTTAAAGTGAATTGAACAAAGATTGGTCGGGGAGAGAGGATTTGAACCTCCGACCCCCTGGTCCCGAACCAGGTGCTCTACCAGGCTGAGCCACTCCCCGACAAAATCGATAGTCTGCGCCAGAGAGGACGGGAAATATACCGCGCAGGCCTCGAAATACCGCGACTGCTCTCAATTATAACATTCAGTATCCGTCCGCTTGCTCTCCGCACTGCACGCTCTGTGCCTAGGCGAAAGGTTCGGCAGAAAAGGAAAAACAGGCGCAGTGCGTGGGAATATCGTATAACTTGGTATGCTTTATTAGAGCTTTTTCCCGTTGGGGAGGGCTCGGCTAGTGGGCAAATTCCCTTCAGAGTAACGTTTTAATAATGATCGCCTTCACCGCAAATTGTCTGTACACGCCGCTTGAACGCGTGGAGCAGCCGCTGCTTCTGGTGGAAGACCGCGTGATCGTTGCGTGCAGCTCGCGAGTGTCGCGTGCGGTTCCTCAAGGAGCGCGCGTGGTGGATTTTGGCGATGGCATTCTGGCTCCCGGCTTCGTCGATATTCATATTCACGGCAGCGCAGGTCAGGATGTAATGGAAGTCAACGCATCGGGGCTGTCTGCAATGGAGCAGCTGCTTTTCAAACATGGCGTGACCAGTTATTTTCCGACGACCGTCACAGCGCCTCTCGATCAAACTTGGTCCGCCCTTGATCGCTTGGCGAATGCGATTGAGACCGCGTCGCGGGACGACGATTCTCGTACGGATCGAGCTCGGCCCCTCGGTATTCACTTGGAGGGACCGTTTCTCAGTCACGTTCGACGAGGCGTTCATCCGCCGGAAAACCTGCTGTTGCCCACGCTGCCGACATTCGACCGGTTCTGGCAGGCGGCGCGTGGGCACATTCGCGTCATGACCATCGCACCCGAGTTGGAAGGCGCTCGGGAAGTGATTGCTGAAGCCGCGCGACGCGGCGTCTGCGTCAGCCTCGGGCATTCCGACGCTGACCTGAGTTCGACTCGCGCCGCCGTAGCTGCGGGAGCGCGACATGCTACGCACACCTTCAATGCGATGCGCCCACTGGATCATCGCGCACCGGGAATTATTGGCGAGGTGCTAACTGACTCGCGGCTCACGGCCGACATCATCGCCGATGGAATTCATCTCGATCCCATAATCGTCGAATTGTTTCTCAAAGCCAAGGGACCCGAAGCGGCGGTGCTCATCAGCGACGCGATTTCTGCCACCGGCATGCCCGATGGACGTTATCGTCTCGGAACCTTTGAAGTCGAAGTGAAAGATGGCCGCTGCCTGGTTGATGGCAAATTGGCGGGGAGTGTGCTGACCATGGATCGCGCGGTGCGCAACGTGATGCAGTTCGCACATTGGGATCTGCAACAAGCGCTTCGTCTGGCCACGCTCAATCCCGCGCGGGTGGCTGGCTTGGCCAATCGCGGCAAGCTTGAAGTTGGGGCCGAAGCCGATTTCGTGGTATTGAGTCCCAAGGGTGAAGTGCGGCGCACAATCATTCGCGGTGAAGTAGCTGAAGCGTAAACAGAAACTGAGGATGCCGATGGCCGATAAGGGCGAATTTCCCCATCACATGTTGAAAGAGATTTTCGAGCAGCCGCAGAGCTTGCGCGACACCATCGCGCCTCGCGTTTCGCTCGAGGAGGGTCAGGTCCGACTGGACGACGTGCGCATCACCGTGGACGAACTACGTTCCGTGGAGCGCATCAACATTGTGGCCTCGGGAACCAGTCGCCACGCGGGCATAGCCGGCCAGTTCATGATTCAGGATCTCGCGAACGTCCCCGTTGAAGTGGATTACGCCAGCGAGTTTGAATATCGAAATCCGTTGATCTGCCGCAACGAACTTACCATCGTAATTACGCAATCGGGCGAAACTGCCGATACGACCGCAGCCCAGCGTGAAGCCAAGGCCAAGGGTTCGCGCACGATTGCAATCTCCAACGTAATGGATTCCACGATTGCCCGCGAGGCGGATGGCGTGCTTTACACCCACGCCGGACCCGAGATCAGCATCGCGTCCACGAAGGCATTCACCGCGCAGATGGCCGTGCTTTTTCTGTTTGCAGTTTATCTGGGACAGGTTCGCGGCAAAATCACGAAAGAGCAAGTGCGCAGATATATCCGCGAGCTGCTTGAGCTTCCCGCCAAAACCGAGACCGTGCTAAAATCCGCGTCCGATTGCAAGGCGCTTGCCGATCGCTATTACCAGGTCCAAGATTTTCTCTTCCTCGGCCGCGCCATTCATTATCCCGTAGCCATGGACGGCGCGCTCAAATTGAAAGAGGTTTCCTATATTCACGCCGAGGGTTATCCGACGGGAGAAACCAAACACGGCCCGAACGCCATGATCGACGAGAATCTGCCCGTGGTCATCATTGCCACGTGCGACCGCGACGACGACGGCTCAGTCCTGCGTTACGAGAAGAATGTCGCTAACATCAAAGGTTTCAAACGGCAGTCCGCGCGGGTGATTGCGATTGCATCCGAGGGTGATGAGGAAATGCGCCATCTCGCCGATCACACCATTTTTGTTCCCCAGGCTTCGGAACTGTTGTCACCTCTCCTGGAAATTGTGCCTCTGCAGTTGTTTGCCTATTACATGGCGGTGCGAAAAGGTTTGGACGTCGACCGGCCGCGCAACCTGGTCAAGTCGGTCATGTTGGAGTGACGCTTCCCGCTAGGCGGCGAACGAGCCCTCGGTTGGGTCCGGAAGCGACGGCGGCGGATCGCTCGCGGGAAACGTATCCGCCACGGTCTTATCCATGATTTTGCATTTTGCCTTTTCTCTCGATCAGATTGCTTTCATCAATCTCCCGATCCTCAGGGTCTCTCGGCTCTTCCCTTGAACATTGGCTCAAGCATTCTCCTCCGGC
>JBEKGG010000046.1:0-20209 GCA_050012915.1 Terriglobales bacterium
AGGATCTGAAACCAGCCATTCACCGTCATCAGAACTTCTCCGGCATCAAGAGCGCGTAAAGCAGATAGACCATCAACAAAACGCAGACCACCAGCATGAGGATCGATTCAAGACTCATAAGATTTCACCTCAGCGAATCCGATCGCAGAATCGTACGTAAGCCAACGCCAGGACGAAAAAACCCAGCGTTACGGCGATGAAGATGATGTCTTTCACAAACGACCTCCGTTATCTAGACTCACCATGCACCCTCTTTGCGACCCCACCACCAAACCAACCCAAGCGTGGCCGTATTCTGTTGCTTGCTTAATACGCCTTCGGTCTGAGTCAGGAATGAAGGCTGATTCGAGAAGTCGCGACGCCATTCATACCGCATCAGAAAACCATTCGCGACGTTGTAGTCGAAAGTCGCAGTGGTTTCCTTTAACGCTTGCGTCAATCCGCTGAAAAGACCACCGCGATCGGAGAGATACTCTGCACGGCCGGCCAATGCAAACTTGGGAGACAGTTGATATTTCACATAGGCTGCGCCCCCGTCGACATGCGACGGCGCTGACGATTCTCCCGGCGCTGAATTTCTCCACAGCCGCTCTATAACATAGTCGCCTTCGAGTGCCAGGGTGAGCTTCGGCGTGGTTTGCCAGCTCACGTAGCTGTCGAAGATGTGAAGACGGCCATTGGGAGCGGGATTTATCGGCGCAAAACTGAGACCGGGCTGCACCGGAATAGGCGATGTGTCTGCCACGCTGATGCGGTCGGGGTGCTCTTGTCCCAGGTAGTAATTCATCGTCCAGCTAATGGTTTTGCTCGGGGTCGCCGTCCAACCGAACAACTCGTCTTTGAAACTGTTCGTGGGCTCGACTTGGTTGGTACCGTTGATCAGCCAGTAGTTCAGTGCAAACTTGTCATTGACCGCGTAACTGGTGCGAAATCCCATGTGGTAAAAGGGCAGGAAGTCGAACCAGAACGATCGCGAATAATTCATCTGGTCTTTGGTGTAATTTCCTTCCAGCCCGATAGAACTGGCGAACTTCCCAAAATCGATATCTACGCCACGGCCTATGGGAAAAACATAGGTACCGTAAGCCTGAAAAATGTTGCGGTAAATATCAGGCCGCGGCTCGTTGGCAGGATTACCTTGCAGCGTATCTGTCGCCTGGCCAAACTGCAGGTCGAGACGGCCACCGAAGCGGCGCCCGTCGGCAACGTCGGGAAGGCGCTCAAATATCACATCCGCCTGATTCAAGCTAAAACTGTTGCTGAGAACGTCATAGGCTCGGAGCAGATTGACTCGACCGATAGGAGCGTTGAAGTTGTATTCGTAATATCCATCGAGCGCAATGTTGATGGTAGTGTCGCGCAGAAAGTCGAGGGTTTTTCTGTCTTGCGGCGTGAGCGTCGATTGCTCAGTCGAAAGCGAAGCGGATTGCGGCGGGACTGCGTACGCTGACTGTGCATTCGGAGGATCTTGCGCGCCGTTTGCCGCCTGCGAATTTGATTGCAGCTGTTTCACCATGCGCTTCAACTCGGCTACTTCGCCTTCGAGTTCGCCAACCCGCTGTTGCAGGCCTTCGCTGGTCGAGGAGTTTGCAGGAGCATCCGTGGCGGCAGTTCCTGCCCGATCCTGTGCTCGCGCTGGCAATAAGAATGTGAACCCGATCATTATCAGCACCAGTACGCTTTCCGCGCTTCCCCATGCTCCGAAAACACTGCCAGCAGCCTCTTTCGAAAACGAATGAGTCATAGCTCTACGCTCCTGTCAAAGAAATCGCTAGGAGTCATAGATACTAAAACCTCACGAAGATAGCCAGACCAAACCGGTCAGCAACCCCGACCGTAACTTAGAACTTCACGAGGATCTCCATGTCGATAAACTGCTCGTCCTTGCGCAAGTCGGGAAACCACACTGTGCTGCCTTGGGAGCCGCAAGCCGTCTGCGCGGCGCTAAGGGTTTCTTGCATGGACGAATTCCCGTCGTTGCAAGCAAAGAATTGAGGATAACCATTATTCGTATAAGGCACTCCACCCGAACCCGGTGGCGTAACTCCTCCGCGACCCGACCAGTACGGCACGTTGGCATGGCGATAATCGTATTCCCAGCGGAAGGTAAGGTACTGACTCGGCATGTAGTCAAACGTAATCGACGAATCCCATGCCTTGAATGGGTCCGAAGGATTCCCGGTGAAATAGGGTGCATTGATGGCCGCTGACTCTGCCGTCTCTCCGTTGATGGGAGGGTCTAGAACCAGATACCGTCCGGGGTTGTTGATCTGGCCCCCACCAAGTGTCAATCCAAGGCGGTCTCGATTGAACCAGAAGCGGTTGTAAAGCATGTAGCCGATAAAGCTCTGCTTAGGATTGATTCCCGCCTTAAAATAATCGCCCCCAATCGACTTCGCATCCTTGGTGTTACCGTGACAGCCCACGCCTTGCAGATATACGCCTGCGGAAGTGGTGGTGCTGGGGCCGAACTCGCAGCCCATATCGCCGGTGAACGAAAAAGCCATCTTGTCGAGAAAATTCCCCGGTTTGTCGTAATACTTGATCTCGAGACTGTCGTCGGTATGGATGCGGCCCCGGTTCGGTATGTAAAGGTCATCGTGCCCGAGCCCGTAATTGTTCGAGATAACGTTCATCCACGAATAGGGAGTCCACTTGATCTGCCCTCCCAGTCCTTTCCTCGAATTCGCTGACCCGTACGACTGCCATCCGTTGATGAGCCACGGCTCGATCTTTAGATGGGGATTAGGGAAAATCTGCACTCTCAAACCGTTAAAGAACCACGGCGTGTTTGATGACACATACGAAGGCTGATACGCCCAGTTGTCGAAGTTGTAATAACTGAACAGGCCAATGTAGGAGAGAAAAATTCCGGCGTCCACGTTAATTCCATCCAGCACGTTAAAGTGATACCCGCCGTATGCCTCTGAGAGGTAACGATAGGCCGTGTCGAGGTCCCATTGCCCCTTGGCCGGGCTGGGATCGTTGCGGGGCGTGGTAGCGGAATACATACCGAACTGGGTCATGAACCGGGCGCGCACGTTGTCGTAGTGGAAATCGCCGCCAATTCCGAGCTGCTCCAACTGGATTTCGTTAGAGCGAAATATTTCGCTCGATCCGCTGATAGTGTTGTCTATAGGTTTGTTGAAATCGTAGGTGTAGGTCACATCGGCGCGAATTTCCGGGGTGAAGAACTTCGAATCGAAAGCTGCGTCCTTGGTACGCGGATTGCCGTTCAGCCAGGTCCAATCCCAATCTGAAAAAGGCGCGATCTTTGCGCTTTTGGCGGCAACGGCAGTCGAGGGGGTGATATTCAACGACTGCGCCACCGGTGCTGCAGTTGCAGGAGGTGCCACCGGCGTGCTCGCCTTTGCGCTCGTAACAACTGTCGTGGGCTGTTCTGCCGCGACGTGGGCATCGAGCGCTGCTTCGAGCTGCTCAATGCGTTTCTTCATGGCCGCAAGTTCTTTGATGATCTCCTGCTCTGTCTCCGGAATCGCTGCGCCCGCTTGTGGGTTGGCTGACGCCACAGCGCTGGATGAAGCGTCGTTGGCTGTTTGCTGACCATGGAGCGGTAGCGTCAAAGCCACTGCTGCTACCACGATCAAAGCGGCTCGCTTGCCACTTTCTGCCACCGATTCGTGCATAAAGTTTTTGGAATTCATGATTATCAGCTCTCCACTTCGCTTTGCCGGGTTGAACTTCGCGAAGTAAATTGTTGGCGGCTGCAGCGACAGGTTCTTCCTCTCTCCAAGAAGGGCGATTAGAACGCGCAACATGAACAGAGCCGCGCCCGCACACAGAGAAGTGAAGACCAGTTTCATTCAGACCGTCTAGACGCAATTGTCAGGAAAATACCGCGATGCTCATTCGACAACCGTCGGCATAAAGATGGACTAAAGGTTCCGTAAAGATTTCGTAAAGAAGACCAGATTGGAACCATCCGGAAACTAGCAGCCCCAATCCGCTTCACCCGGCTTGGCGAAATACTGCCGGTTGACTTCGGACTCAGCCGCCAGTTCCAGCAACGTCAACCGCGCAGCCGCGATCATCAACTCGCGCTCGTTTTGCGGAGCCTGCTCCCACGAAGAGTCCGCTTCCTGGCTTGCATGACCGTGGAAGTCATGGGCAAGAGACCCTTGGTAGTGATGAAAAAGTTTTGCCAAGTCTTCGGCGGATACGTTGTGAATCGATGACATAATTAAGCGCCTTTCTATATGACTTCAGTTGGAGTAAATCCATGCGGAGAAAGCGTCAGCCTTCCCTTACTTGGCGGCGGGACTTTTCTTACCCAGTACAGGCAGGAATCCGATCAGCAAGAGCAGCATGTTTACGATGGCGAGTACGAGCATTTGTCTTCACTCCCTGACACAACTGATTGGATAATGAAACCCATAAAGATTGAATAAAGAGTTCGTAGAATGTTCGTCAGGAAGAATGGAACTGAAAACAGGGGATTTACTCGCCGGGCTCGAAGCGGTATCCGACCCAAGGTTCGGTAACGATGTAGCGTGGCGAAGAGGTTTCCGGTTCCAGCTTCTTGCGCAACTGGCCTACGAACACGCGAAGATACTCGATCTGCTCTGTGCTTTGCCCGCCCCAGATGGCATTCAGCAGCGTTCGATGAGTCACTACTTTACCTGGATGGCGGGCGAGATAAACCAGCAGATCGAATTCCTTGGGCGTGAGATGCACTTCCTGATGACGAACCGCGACTTTGTGCGCCGCCAGATCGATCCGGAAATCACCGATCTCAATCAGGGACGTTTGTTCGCTTTCACTCGGTGCACGGCGCAGATGGGCACGCACGCGTGCCAGCAATTCTTCAATACCGAACGGCTTGGTGACGTAGTCGTCTGCGCCTGCATCCAAGGCCTGAACCTTGCTTCTTTCCTCGCCTTTGACCGAGAGCACAATGATGGGAATCTTGCTTGAAAGCCGCAGCCGGCGGCACAACTCCAGGCCGTCCATATTCGGCATGGAAAGATCCGTGATCACCAGATCTGGGGTCCAATCTTTCATGATCTCGAGGGCAGTCTCGCCGTCGTTGGCCACGCGAATGTCGTAGCCCTGGCTGGAAAGACTAGTCCTCAAGACGCGTGTGATCTGGGATTCATCGTCCACCACGAGAATACGGCGATGTTCGCTCATGAAAAAATTCAGGAGGGTTCCTGGGTAACAATGTGTACGTCGACCGGAGGAGCATCTCGCAAGAACTTATTGATGGCGGTGAGATACAAATACTTTCTCCAGCCGCCCGTAGCCGATCGTCCGAATACAACTTGCGTAATGTGTTTTTCGCGAACGAAGTCAGCCACAACCTCGGCCACGCTGCTGCCCTTCAGTTTGGTGATGTGCGCGCCAACGTTTTCGGCGAACTGGAGATTCGCCGCCAGCGTTTTCTGATTGGCTTCATTGTCGTCCTGGCCAAGATCCACATACACGATGTGCAATTCTCCACCCAGCGCCTGGGCCATGCGAGCGCCCCGGGCTATCAAGTATTGCGCCGCTGGGTTGGAGCTGATGCAAACCGCAATGCGCTCCCGGACCGCGACGGTTCCGCTGGCCTCGTCTTTCTCGCGATAGGATTCCAGACTCTGGTCCACTGCCTGCGCCACCTGACGAAGCGCCAGTTCCCTTAGAGCGATCAGATTTCCCGGACGAAAAAAATTGCCCAAAGCGCGGCCGACGCGGTCCAGAGGATAAATGTCTCCACGACGCATGCGGCTCTGCAATGCCTCGGGAGTCAGGTCTGACATGACAACTTCATCTACGCGCTTGAGCACCCAATCTGGAACCGTTTCGCGCACTGTGATACCGGTCAGGCTCTGCACCGTGGGCGTGACGCTCTCGAGATGTTGAATGTTCATGGTCGAGAGAACATCGATGCCGGCGTCGAGCAGTTCGAGCACATCCTGATATCGCTTGCTGTGTTTACTGCCTTCTACGTTGGTGTGCGCCAACTCGTCCACCAGGACAACAGTTGGTTTTCGCACCAGAATGGCGTCGACGTCCATTTCTTCGAATAGCGTGCCTTTGTACTCCAGTTTTTTTCGAGGAACCGCGTCCAGTTGGCATGCAAGTTCGGCGGTCGCTTTGCGCCCGTGGGTTTCGATCACTCCGATGACTACATCCTCACCACGTTTATGACGGCGAATGGCTTCGCTCAGCATGCTGAAAGTCTTGCCCACACCCGGTGCGTAGCCCAGAAAAAGCTTGAACACGCCTCCCTTTTTCGCGGGGTCAGCCTCGGCCAGCCATTGCTCGGGAGTTTTAGGCATCGCGGCTATTGTCGTCGAGCGGATCGAAAATGTCGATATTCCTTTAAAGGCTCAGATGGATCACTAATCCTCAGCAGGAAGATCAGCTACAATCGGCGGCGTGAACCAACCGCGATTCAGGTCGGTCTTGCGCTACGCTGCGACGGCAGTCGCCGTAGTGGTTGTCGTGTTTGTCTACCACATCGTGATCAAGGTGAATCCCACTACAGTGGCGCTCACCTTTCTCGTCGGCGTGTTGATCGTATCGGCGAACTGGGGCTTGCGGCCCGCTGTTTTCATGGCGCTAGTCGCGACCCTGGCTTTCAATTATTACTTTCTTCCACCGCTCGGCACGTTGACGATCGCCGATCCTCAGAACTGGGTCGCGCTGTTCGCCTTCCTGGTCACCGCAATCATCGCCAGTCAACTGGCCGAGCGAGCACGCCGCGAAGCGCAAAGCGCCAACGAGCGACGGCGCGAGGCGGAGCGCCTCTACAAATTCAGCCAGCAACTTCTTTCCAGCGACAACGTAGTCGAACTCTTGAATGCGATCCCACGATATATCGTGGAACGTTTTGGAGTCAGAGGCGCAGCCATCGCGTTGCCCAACCGCCCTGACGTCTATCGTTCGAGCTCGGCTACTCACGACCTCGAATTGCATGATCTCCAGGTGGCTTGCATGCGGGGCGAACCCATGACCGACCCTGAGAAAGAGGCAATGTTCATGCCCCTTCGAATGGGTGTTCGCGTGGTGGGCAGCATGGGCGTTTCGGGCGCGATGCTTTCTCGCGAAACCCTCGAGGCGATGAGCAGCCTGATTGCAATCGCAATCGAGCGCGCCGGAGCGATAGAAAAACTCAGTCGCGCCGAGGCCGCCCGCGAAGGCGAACAGTTGCGATCGGCGTTGCTCGATTCGGTTACTCACGAATTTCGTACTCCGCTGACCGCGATTAAAGCATCCGCCACTTCCCTGCTCTCAAATCCCGGACTCGACAGCGCTCAGCGCCTCGAACTCCTCACTGTCATCAACGAAGAGAGTGACCGCTTGAATCGTCTGGTGGGCGAAGCGGCTGAAATGGCGCAACTCGACGCCAACCAGTTTGAGCTACAACTCGGGCCCCATCCAATTCGCGAAGCCGTAGAGGCGGCGCTGGAGAAAGCAAAGCCGGCGCTGGGGCAGCATCCCGTCGATGTCCAGCTACCCAACGACTTGCCCATGGTCAAAATGGATGAGGGCCGCATCACCGAAGTCGTAACTCAATTGCTGGAAAACGCAGCCAAGTATTCTTCTCCCGAATCTCCGATTCAAATCACAGGAGAACTCGGAAACCGGATGGTCATGACCAGTGTCTCCGACCGCGGACCTGGGATCGATGATTTCGAGCAAGCTTTGATATTCGAAAAATTTTATCGCGGCCGCGATCAGCGCCTTCAGGTTCAAGGTACGGGCATGGGCCTGGCAATTGCCAAGGCAATTGTCGAGGCCCATGGCGGCAAGATCGGCGTTACCAGCCAGCCCGGACACGGATCAGTGTTTTACTTCACCCTGCCCGTTGCCTAGCGCTAAGAACAAAAACTCCCCGCCTCCGCTCGAAAGCACTCGGCGAAGGCGAGGAGTTACGGTTTACGGCAAGTAGTAGCGGAAAGACGTGAAGAACATATTCTCCGTCGCCGAGGGGTTTCCGCCTACACCGGCCCAGGTATTGCGCACGATATAGGAGTACTGCGGACCCCATTGCACTCTGCCCTTGGGACCTTGGTAAAAGCGATACCAGAACCCAAGCGTACCTTCAATGATGCTCCTCGTGTCACCATTGCAGTTTGACAATCCGCCGGGATTGAAACCGCCCGTAAGCGGCGTGCCAACCGCTCCGGGAGTTGGAACAGTAGCCGTGCCACCGGTGGGATCGGTCGTCGAAGGAGGAGTGGCAACGGTCGTAGTCGTGGCAGCGGGCGGCGTTTCTGTGTAGCATCCCGAGTTGTTAAACAGGTCCGAACCATAACCCACGCCTTTCCCGGAAGAACTCAGGAACGCAGTCCGGGATTCATATTCGCCGCCGACATTGGCGTAGACATCCAACCGCGAGCCATGATATTCCAGCGTGCCCAGGGTTTGATAGTTCCTGACCGGAATCAGCACGCCATCAGGACGCACAACAAGATCGGACAGCCCGGCGCTGCCGTAGCGCCCGATGCCATTGCCGCCCAGGAAATGCACTCCTACATCGAAATGATGGGCGATGGTGGCGCGCGCGTTGGCGCCGATACCGCCGTCAAATTCCGAGTTGTTAAACGCACCCGAAGCGGAAGGTTTTGTCGCGGTCCCGAGCGGGTAGATTCGGTCACGGAAATCGGTAAATACGCCGAACACCTCGAAGTGTCCCCATCCCGGCTCGACGGCAAGCTTGCCGACGAAATCCGGTGTGGGATTGTAAGAGTAGTTCGCAGTTGGGTTGTAAAGTCCGGCGCTCGCACCCTGCTGACCAAGGACGAAGTTGTTGCTGGCGCCGTGACCACCCACGGTCGCCTGTGAATCCTCGATCGAGAAAGCGGCCCACGCTTTGTTGGTGATGTTCTTGGATACCCGGAAGCCGTACTGCCGGGCCCAACTGAAGCCGACGTTATATTGTGGGTCGATGGTCATCGGCAACGCTTCGCTGCGGTTGTCAACGCCTTTCTTGGTTTCCGTCACCAGGCTCCACATTTGACCGCCGGTAAAAGTCCAACCGCTATTCAATGCCGCTTGAGCGAATGCTTGCCTCAAACGAAGCGTATAGCTGTTGCTCTGATTGTTGTTCGAGGTAGTTCCAGCCGACAGAAAGTCAGCCTCATAGTAGCTACCGATCTTGGCGCTACCCAGTTTGCCCTCGGTCAGCAGCGAGAGACGCGACTGACGACCGGAACCAAAGAATTCCGACATGTGACTCGCCGCCGAGCCGTCGAACGGAATCGAATTGAAAGGCGTGTTGATATCAGCCCCGAGCGCGTGCGAACGCCACACAGTTTCTGCCGCGGCGAAGCCCCCTGGGGTAATCGTGACACCTTTGTAATGGATGGCAAGCGGGCTTTCGAGCGCGTCCTTGACATTCTTTTGTGTCTCTTGCAACGAGAGTGCTGTGTTGGTTGCGTTCTGCTTCAGGTCCGTCACATCGCTCTTCACTGACGCTACATCCTGCTGTTGCTGCGTGGCCGTCGATGCGGCAGTGTCGGCCTTCTGCTGCGCCGTTGCTGCCTCGCTCTGAACTTGTCCCACCTGCTGCTGCAACTGCTGGATTTGCGAATCACGACTTTGCACCTGTTGCGAAAGTTGTTGGATTTGCCGCTGTTGGGCCTCGAGAGCCAGCTTCATTTCATTGAGCTGCACCGAGACGCTGGGCGTGGATGTCTTAGCGACTGCCTTTCTCTTTGTAGTCGTGGTGCCTGCGGTTGTAGCTTGCTGAGCCGACGCAGCGATTACGCCAACAATCAGCGCAAACGCCAACGCCAAAGCCGTTGGGTGCTTCATTTCTCCTCCCGAATGTTCAAAGATGACTTCTGAAAAAAACGCACGTCTTCCCTGTGCATGTGTGCTGGATTCTGTGAGACTGCTGATGCTAGCGGCGATTTGTTACAGAAGTGTGAATATTGCGTGAACGTCAGATTAATCCGCTGAGTCCTCGCGCCGAAGCGGACCGAATCAAAGCGAAATTTTTGCGCCGATACTCCCGCAATTCCCGGGCTCAAGTGGATCGAAATCGCGATGAATCAAATTCCCATCGAGCAGCGGGTACTACGAAATTGTGCTCTCCAACACATCCGCCGCCGGATGTGGCACACTCTTTACTTCAAGGATGCGATGAATATTCTCGAATTCACCCTTCTGGTGGCGGTGGGGTCGTTTGCGGCCGGTCTTCTGGGATCGCTCACCGGTCTCGGCGGCGGAGTCGTCCTTGTCCCCCTGCTCACTCTCTTTTTCAAAGTCGATATTCGGTACGCCATCGGAGCCTCGCTGGTTTCCGTGATCGCAACCTCGTCGGGCGCGGCCGCGGCTTACGTCAAGGAGGGATTTTCCAACATCCGCATTGGCATGTTCCTTGAGATTGCGACCACGTTGGGCGCTTTGGCAGGAGCATTTTTGGCGGCGTTTATTTCCACTAAAGCTCTCGCCGTAATCTTCGGACTGATGTTGCTTTATTCGGCCTATCTTTCGCGCAAACCGCGATCCCGCGCTGAACGCAATCTGCCGCCAGATGCCCTCGCCACGCGCTTACGGATGAATGGAAGCTTCCCTTCGGAAGAAGGAGGAACGCGGCACTACAACGTGCAGCGCGTACCCACCGGTTTCAGCCTCATGTTTGGTGCTGGCGCGCTCTCTGGATTACTCGGCATCGGCTCCGGCGCGGTAAAGGTCCTCGCTATGGACCAAGCCATGAAAATCCCTTTCAAAGTCTCGACCACCACAAGCAACTTCATGATCGGCGTCACCGCCGCGGCCAGTGCCGGCGTCTATCTCAACCGCGGCTACGTCGATCCCGGCCTGGCCATGCCGGTCATGCTTGGCGTCCTCGCTGGATCGATGCTGGGTGCCAGCATTCTGGTGAAGGCGGAGACGAAAGTATTACGGCTCGTCTTCAGCATCGTGATTGCCGTGCTCGGCGCGCAAATGCTCTACAAGGGATTCACCGGAGGAATCTGAATTGACGCAAACAGGGAATGACGCTTTCACAGATCAGAAGCTCGAAAACATGGTTGGCAACCTGCTTCGCGCCGGCGTCTCACTTTCGGCCGTCGTAGTTCTAATCGGCGGCGTAATCTATCTGGCGCGGCACGGACGCGAACTCGCAGACTACCGGATTTTTCATGGCGAACCCTCCGAGCTCAAAAGCCTGAGCGGCATCGTTCGTGACGCCTTCGCATTGAGCGGCCGCGGCATTATTCAATTAGGATTGTTGCTGCTTATCGCCACCCCAGTCTTCCGTGTCGCACTATCTATCTGGGGATTTGCCGAAGAGCACGATCGCATGTACATGGTCTTCACCGGCATCGTGCTGGTAGTCCTGCTCTACAGCCTGCTTGGCTCGGCTTCCGGGTTCTGAAATCTCGGGGTTTCGCCTTCTCCCGCAACCGAGAATATCCGGGCGACGTCGCCTCATTTATTATTACCTATGGGCGACACGCCACTATGGGCTACCGACGACCAGCAGAGTCGTCTTTCAGAGCTCACAGCCGAGACCTCGGACTCCGCCAAGGAACTACCCCTCCGCCGCGATGTCCGATCGCTCGGAATTTTGCTCGGCCGTGTCCTCGTAGAGCAATCCGGCGAAGCTCGCCTGAATGTCGTCGAAAATCTGCGCCATCTTTTAATCCGGCACCGCGAACCCGAAAAGCCGGAGAATGGCGAAGATCTCATGGCGCAAGCGCGCGCCGTGATCGCCGACCTCACTGTCGAAGACGCCTACAAACTCACCAAGGCGTTCGCTATTTATTTCGAGCTCACAAACTTGGCGGAAACTAATCACCGCAAGCGTCGCCGTCGCGCCGCGCAGCTGCACGCCGATCACGCTCCTCTGGCCGGTTCATTCCGTGGGACTTTGTATCGATTGAAAGCCGCCGGCATCAATGGGCAACAGGCTCTCGCAGTATTGCAACGGATTCAAGTCACGCCCGTCTTCACCGCGCATCCCACGGAAGTCGCTCGTCGCACCGTTCTTGGCAAGCGGCGAAACATCGCGCGTTATCTCGAAAACCTGGACCGTCTTCCACTCTCAAATTCGGACGCCGAAGAACTGGAAAGGCAAATCGTCGCTCAGATCTCTGCCCTCTGGCAAACCGACGAAGTACGCCTCAGCAAGCCGAGTGTAACGGACGAGATTCGCATGGGCCTCGATCCGTACCCCATGACGATCTTTGACACGGTGCCAAGAATTTATGCGGAAATGGCCGGCTCTTTTCGCGAAGTTTATGATATCGATCTTCAAGATCGCGAACTGCCCCGCGTTCTCTCGTTCGGCTCATGGATCGGTGGCGATCGCGACGGCAATCCCTTCGTCACCGCAGAATGCACACGCGACGCCTTGCAAATGGCCCGCAACGTAATTATTGACCACTACCTGAATCAGATTTCGAGGGCGATCGAACTTTTAAGCTCGTCCATGCGCCAGGTCGGCATATCGAGCGCACTACGCCAACGGATGAAAGAATACGAAGCGCTGATGCCTTCCGCCCCCACGCGGAGGATTTCTGGGGCGGAGCTCTATCGACTATTTCTCGAACTGGTAGAAGCACGGCTTCGCGCTACGAGAAAAGTTCCCGCGACGTCTCCCGCTTACCGGGACAGCTCTGAATTTGCCGCGGATATGGTACTGCTCCGAGAGAGCCTGTCTGAGAATCACGGCAGCCGACTGGTTGAACTCGTAATCGATCCGTTGTTGCGTACTATCGAGACCTTCGGGTTCAATCTGCACACGCTCGACATTCGTCAGCATTCGCGGGTTCTTTCGGAAAGCCTGCATGAATTGGCCGGTGCTGCTTTGGGATCTCTCGCGCGCGGAGTTTCCGAACCCGTGCGCGAAACCGTGAACACTTTTCAGACCCTCGCGCAACTTAAGCAAAATTATCCGCCCAGCTCCATTCGCAACTTTATTGTCAGCAATACGCAATCCGAGCAGGACATCTTCAACGTGATTCGCCTGGCCGCAGTCTGCGGACTCAGCATCGGCAGGCAGGGCAACGACCCTGGTCTAATGCCCGTGCCATTATTCGAGTCAATCGAGGCCCTGCGTTCTTCAGCCCAAGTTATGCGCCGCCTTTGGGCCTCGGCCGAATATTCCGCGTTGCTCGACTCCTGGGGACGTTCGCAGGAAGTCATGTTGGGTTATTCGGATTCCAACAAAGATGGCGGCATGTTCACCAGCACGTGGGAATTGCACAAAGCTCACCATGCCCTGCATCAAGCGGCTCGCGAATACAAAGTGAACTTGCGGCTATTCCACGGTCGAGGTGGGACGGTGGGGCGCGGCGGCGGACCAACCCACGCTGCCATCCTGGCGCAACCTCCAGGAGATTTTTCTGGCCACATACGCATCACCGAGCAAGGCGAGGTGCTCAACTGGAAATATTCCGACCCGGTACTTGCGGAATGGAACCTCGAGTTGATGATCGCTGCGTCACTCGAAGCTCTCGCCTCGCCCGAGGCTCAGCAAGCCCAAGAAAGCTCCGCATGGCACGATGCGATGGAAGAGATGTCGCAAAGCGCTTACGCCTACTACCGCAGGCATATTGCCGATAACTCCGACGTGCTCATCTACTTTGAGCAGGCCACGCCGGTTAACGAACTTGAAAACATGCAGATTGGGTCTCGCCCGTCTAGGCGCAGTCATAGCCGACGCCTCGAAGATCTGCGCGCCATCCCCTGGGTCTTCGGATGGATGCAAAGCCGGCATGCCGTTCCTGCATGGTTCGGGGTGGGCCATGCTATCGAAAAGTTCGTCCAGCGTATGCCGGCCAATGCCGCACTTCTTCGCGAGATGATGTCTGGCTTCCCGCTTTTTTCCGAACTGGTACGCAATGTCGAACTTGCAATGGCAAAAGCCGATCTAACCATCGCGCGGCTCTACGCTGGGCTGGTTGAAGATAAAGAGATCCGCGACCGCGTTTTCGCCCTGCTGGAAGAAGAATTTCTTCGAACCAGACAGGGGTTGCTCTCCATCACCGGCGAAAAGGAATTGCTCGAAGGCAACCCGGTCCTATCCCGTTCGATTCGCTTGCGCAATCCTTACGTTGACCCTATGAGCTTGGTCCAGGTCGACCTGCTGCGAAGGAAGCGCGGCGGCGAAAACACTGACATTCTCAACTACGCACTGGGCGCCACAATAAACGGAATCGCCGCCGGCCTGCATAACACCGGTTAATTCGTTCGATCTCACCAGTAACTGAAGGTGAAGTCATCAACGTACACTGTATTCGCCGATTGGTTGCGGTTCCCGTCCATCTGATAGTTCACCGTAATGCCCCACCAGTTACCCGGAGCGCCGCCGGGTGCGTAATATTGATTAATGTTGGCCGTCACTCCATTCAGCGTTATCGATTGAAACAGCAACCAGTTGTCCGATTCCCGCTGCACTTGAATGGTCACATGGTTCCAGGCGTTGTTTACGGGATTGCAGGCCGCGCCTGTCGAAACCCATTTCTGGCCGACGTTGTCCCAAATGTCCCAGACGTGTCCGCCCAGAATGTTGCACTGATTGCCCCAGATTAAACCGACGCCATTAAAGTACATGCTGATGTCGAACTCGAGGACTTGGGTTACGCCAACGTTGGTCGGATAGAAATAAGCGTCGTAAGTGAAGTTGTGCAGGGTCGGAAGCAAAGTGTGGTTTGAGTCAGGGATACCCTGTGTCGAACCCTGGCCGATCAAAGGATTGCTCCACAGCACATCGGCATAAGGTGTGCTTCCACCGATGTTGAACTGGGTGGCATCGCCGCTCATGGAAGGCGATTTGATGCCTTGCTGCATAGACCAGGTGACACCCCGGCACGGGTATGGACAGATGGCATAGTCAGGTGGCAACTCACCCCAGCTTTTCCATCCAGCGCTCGCCTGCAGATTGGGCAAAGGAGTTCCATTCGACGTTACGGTCACCGTCGTGGACGCTTGCGCTGTACCGCCTGCTCCCTGCGCCGTCGCCGTGTAAGTAGTAGTGGTGGTCGGCGTAACGTTGGTTGATCCATTGGCCGGGAAATTACCCAGTCCCGCAATGTCTACCGAGGTCGCGTTGGTGGTTGTCCAGCTTAGAAGTGCTTTGCCGCCGCTACGGATGGTATTGGGCTGAGCGTTGAAGGAAATCGTTGGCAGAGGATTCGACGTTACCGCAACCGTGGTCGTCGACACGGCGGTCCCTCCCGGACCCGTCGCCGTCGCCGTGTACGTAGCAGTAGAAGTCGGAGTAACTTTGACCGATCCGTTGGCCGCAAAATTTCCTACTCCCGCAATGCTGACGGAAGTGGCGTTGCTGGTCGTCCAACTCAGAACAGCCGAGCTACCGCTAACGATGTTGTTCGGTTGAGCATTGAAAGAAATCGTAGGCGGAGGATTTTGGGCTGAGGTGACAGTGACTGTGGTTGTCGTCGCGGCTGTCCCTGCAGGGCCCGTCGCCGTGGCCGTGTATGTGGCAGTAGAACTCGGGGTGACTTTGACCGATCCATTTGCCGCAAAAGTTCCTACTCCTGCAATGCTCACGGAAGTCGCGTTGTCTGTGGTCCAGTTCAGGATGGTCGATGCCCCCGCCGCGATGTTGCTGGGCTGCGCGCTGAATGCAACCGTCGGCTTTTGCTCGGAACTAACAACGCTTACCACGGTTGAGGATTCAGCTTTGCCTGTCGGTCCCGTCGCAGTCGCCGTATAAGTCGTCGTGACTGTGGGGGCGAGCTTTATCGAGCCGCTCGCCGGAAACGTGCCCACGCCACTGATGCTGACAGAACTGGCATTGCTTGCGTTCCAACTGAGCAGCGTGGCTGCGCCGCTGGTCACTGCATTGGGTTGGGCGCTCAGCGCGATCGTGGGGGCTTGCCCGGAGGTGCTGGACGCGCCCATCGATCCCCCGCCGCATCCAATGCTTGCGATTAAAATCGGAAACAAGAACACAAATGCTGATATGCGCAGGACAAATCGCATAGAAACCTCTTCTTGGACACAAATTTCAGGCGAAGCGACTGATCTTGACTCTTGGGTTTCTTTGGATTCTAAGCAGCTAAGAAGTGACTCGCAAGCGAAAGCGCAGAAGTAAATACTCGAAAGTACATCAGGGAGTTGTCCTCATGGGCAGCCGATTGCCGCTCTGGATGCGGGAAAGCCGAGATCAAACGCTTATTCTGACCAGCCGTTGAGTGGAGTCCAATTAGAAGCCGAAGGGTGCCCCACCCAAGCGTTCACTTGGGTGGGTTCCTTTTCGAGGGTTCGGAGGACACCCAACCCTCGACATCGTACCGCGCGGAACTTAACTCCTAACCTTCCACGCAGAACCTTACGAGCCCTCCGGCGCGTGCAGCACGCGGAAGGTATTGCCGCCGTTGGACCAGACCAGGATCAAAGCGTCTTTCCCCTGGGGCACAGCTCCTAACGCATGCTGAACATCAGCGGCGCTTTGTACATCGTGGCGATCGACCTGCACGATTACGTCGCCGCGCTGCAAGCCGGCGTTGTCGGCCGAACTGCCCGGCTGCACCTGTTCGATCACAGCTCCATGAATCGAGCTGGGAGCTTGCAGTTGCTGGCGAAGGTCAGGGGTCATGTCGGCAAGGCCAAGTCCCCAATGCATTTTGCCGTGCGCGTTTTCCCCGACTTCGTTGTCGTCTTTGTCACGGCTTCCCATCGCTTCGAGAGTGATTGGGACAGTCGTGTTTTTGCCGTCGCGAATGACTTCCAGCTTAATTGTCGTGCCCGGACGCTTCTGTCCAACTTCGACTTGAAGTTCGCCTGCATCGCTCACTTTCTGTCCGTCGAGTTGAATGATCACGTCGCCGACTTTCAAGCCGGCCTTCGCCGCCGGTGAATCGGCTTCGACCTGGGTAACGACTGCGCCGGTGGCATCGTTCACGTTAAAGAACTTCTCGTTCTCAGGCGTGATGTCGCTAATCCCAATTCCCATGTAGCCGTGCGTGACTTTGCCATCACGAATCAGCGTATCCACGGTCGGCTTCACGATCTGTGTGGGAATCGCAAAACCCATTCCGGAGAATGCGCCCGAGGAAGACACAAGAAACGTATTGATGCCGACAACTTCCCCGCGGGCATCGACCAGCGGGCCGCCGGAATTTCCCGGGTTAATGGCCGCATCGGTCTGGATAAATTCGCCAGGCTTGCGCGCGTTATCCGAGAAAGGATTCGGCCGGTTCAACGCGCTGACAATGCCGCGCGTTACGGTGAAGCGGAAGCCAAGGGGATTTCCAAATGCCAGCACGGTCTGGCCAGGATGAAGCTCGGTCGAGTCGCCCCAGGGAATGCTGGGCAGGCTGCCTCCATCTACTTTGAGAACCGCGAGGTCAGTTAAAGGATCGGCGCCGACCAGCGTCGCCTTCATCGTCTTGCGATTGCTCATCGTCACTCGAATATCCACCGCGCCATCGATGACGTGGTTGTTGGTCACGATATATCCATCGGGCGAAATGATGACTCCGCTACCGATGCCGTGTTCGATCTGCGGCTGTGGCCGGCCATGCGGTCCGAAAAACTGACCGGGGCCCTGGCCGCCGAAGAATTGCTGCATGTCGTCGGGTATTTGTTGTTCCGCCGCGTCTGCTTTCGTCTTCGAAGTGACGGCGACGTTGACGATGGCTGGGGTTACTCTCGCCGCCAAAGTCTCCATGGCATGGTCGAGCGATAGCAGGGCTGCGACGCTATTGTCATCGAGTGCTGCTGCCGCCGGTGCCGGAGCTGCAACCGATGCTCGCGCGGCCATGGGCTTGGCGGTTTCGTAGGTTACGACGGCCGCAAGGGCTGCGATCGCTACCGCCGAAATAGCCATGCGGGTGATTGTTTTTTTCCAGTTTGTTATGGCCTTCATGATCGTTACCTTCTCCTTTGTGCAACTAATTATTTAGTTTTTGTTTGCGAACTTCTGTGTCTCTTGATCTTTCCGCTTTCTTAAATTTGCTTTGCCGGAATTCTGGGTTGAGCTGGGACGCGAGTTGAATCCAGCACGGTCACGCGCCAGACATAGACCCTCCAAAGCATGGGCCCTGCTTCTTCGTATTGCGAGGTTTGCATCACAACAAAGATTGCCTGCGGTGGTTGCTCGTTGATGGTCATCAACACGGCCGGCACCAAGCTTTCAGAGTTTGTCGGAACCAGCCGCGCGTCTAACAGTCTGTCGGACTCTTGTGGAGCCGTTTTTCCATCCCGATCAAGAGTCTTCCAAACTCCCACGGTTTGAGCCGTCGGCGGGATTCTTGCGCTGCTTCGTTGCTGTTGTGATTCGACCGACGTCGCGCGCTGATCCTCGGTTTCAATGCGCCGATGACCCACAAGGTCTGTAGAGCTTTCGCGGAAGCTTGCCATAGTTGCTGCCGGCTGTCCTTCGATTGCGCCCGAAGCTGACGTCAGCTTGGCGTGAATCGCCGTCGCTCCCGCCAGGGCAACCTTCGGCGCGTCCTCGAAGGCAACGAGTTCGGGAGCGTGCCGCAACGACACCAGGCAAACCACGAAAAACGCTGCGACGGAATATAGCGCCGGTTTCCAGATCCGAGTTGCACTGGAGCGGTTCACATCGAGAATCCGTGAGACCCGTTGCGAGGTCTGCCGCATCCGGCTCACGATTGCCTGCGCCAGCGCGACTCCGCTTCGCATGAAACTCTTCTCCGCAACCGAAACTAAGCACTGCGCGTAGCTTCGCGGATTCGTCGTCTGCGCCAGGACTGCGTCGTCACACGCGATCTCGCGCTCCAACGCAAGCTGGTTCTGAATCCACCACACCGCAGGATGAAAGAACAAGAGCGCTTTCAGTATCTGCTGCGCCAGATTGGTCCAATCGTCATGACGCCGCAGATGAGCCAACTCGTGAATCAAAATCGAATTCAGCTCGATGGTCGAGAGCTCATCCGTAGCCCAGGTTGGAATCACGACCACCGGATTCAGAAAGCCGATGGCGGTCGGCACGCGCAAACGGTCGGACTGGCATAGCCTCACGTCTCTGACTGATTGAAACGCTTGCAATGTCGACTGCAACATCGGATCCAAAGTCGCGGTGTCGATCGCCGAGCAGCTCCGGCGCAGCTTTCGTAACTGGAAAAGCCCGACGCCCACCCTCAACAACCCCACGCCCGCAATCGCGGCCCACACGAAAAAAATATCGAGCGCCCATGAACTGGGGACCGTGATGGCAGAACCCGCGCTCCCCGCGCCGGTTAGGCGGGCGCTCGACGCGGCAACGCCGACAATCGGCAGCGCTGCTATCGCAAGTAAAGCGAAGAACCATACCGCGAACCGAGTGCTGGAATTTCGCCGCGCCACGAGCCGCAAAAGAATCCACGCAAAGAGTGCGATGCCGACACCTTCGAACACGCAATTCAGCAGGCTCGTGGCCGAGATTCGCGCCAGTTCGTTTAGATGGAGTGCTGCGATCATCTATTTAGTCGCTCCCCGTTTCTTCTTCCGCTTGAGTTTGCTCCAACAGCTGACGCAGCCGGTTGAGCTCCTCCGCATCAACCCCTCGCTCTTCCAGAATGTTTAAGACCAACATTTCGTGGGAGTTCTTGAAGAAGCGGTGAGCCAGATGCCGAATCTCCGACCGCGACGCTTCGTCCCGCTCCACCAGCGGCCGATAAATGTGCGCCCGGCCATCCTTTATATGTCTCACGTATCCCTTCTTTTCGAGGATACGGATGGTCGTAAGTACCGAGTTATAAGCCAGTTGCGACTGCTTTGGCAGCCCATCCAGCATCTGTTGAACGCTCGACGGACCTTGCTCCCACAGCACGTCCATAAGCCGCAGTTCAGCCTCAGTCAGGGTTGCGGATTTCGTGGGCGGCAAGAGACCATCCTCCGTTCTTTAATTATTGGACCCAATCTATTCGACCCAATTTATTAGACGCAAAAGAAGCCCAAACGTCAACTAATTATTTAGTTGCTTAGTGAGGGATGTTTGGTTGTCTCCGTACTCCAAAGCCCGTAATTGACCCGCTGATTTCGAATGGGTAAGCGTCGGGGGGCCTCGGCCTGCATCGCCTCATCGAACGATTGGGATCTTGCACCTGAAGAGCGATCTATAAGTTTCGCGTCACGGATTGACCACAAGATAGCGATCGAAAAACACCAGCGTCTCCCCAGCCAAGCGGTGGCGTGCTTCCGTGGTCTCGAATGTGTGAACATCATCCAGCTTGATTAGGGTTACCGGAACTTTCGCCGCTTGAAGTTTATCGTAGAGTTCCTGGGCTTGCGCGAGCGCCACTTCTTGATCCTTCGTGCCATGCACGAT
>JBEKGG010000047.1:0-19843 GCA_050012915.1 Terriglobales bacterium
CAGACGTATTAGAGCCATCCTTGGTTATTCGCCGTTGGCCTGCGGCGGATCGAATCGTGGGAGGGCATGGCTTCAGCCATGCCGTTAGGGCGAGATAAGATTCCGGGCTTTAGCCCCTGAGGGATTCAGACCCGCGCGGGTCGTCCGGCGCGGGTCGAAGTTTGTTAGGGCAACCATTGGTCTTTGGTCATTCGCCGTTGGTCGCGACATTCGTTGCCAATGGCGAACGACGAACGACCAAGGACGTTTCATTTACTATGAGCACATCTACAGTGAATATTTCAGCAACGCAAGTGAAAGAGCTCCGGGAAAAGACCGGGGCGCCAATGATGGATTGCAAACAGGCCCTGACCGAAGCCAAGGGCGACATGGAACAGGCAGTCGTCGTCTTACGCAAGAAGGGCGTTTCCGTCGCGGCTAAGAAAGCAGCCCGTGTAACTAGCGAAGGCTCGGTGGCCAGCTACATCCACGCCGGAGGCAAGATCGGCGTGCTTGTCGAAATTAACTGCGAGAGCGATTTCGTTGCCCGCACCGAGGACTTCAAGGAGCTGGTGCACGACGTTGCCATGCACATTGCGGCCAGCGATCCTAAGTTCGTCCGTAAGGAAGATGTCACGCCCGAGGCTTACGAGCGCGAGAAAGACATCTACCGCGCGCAGGCGATCGCCAGCGGCAAACCTGCAAACATTGCGGAGAAAATGGTCGAAGGCAAGATGGCCAAGTTCTACGAAGAAGTCTGCCTGTTGGAGCAGCCCTTCATCAAGGATCAGACGATTAGCATCGCGCAGCTGATTGCCGCTAAGATTGGCAAGCTTGGCGAGAACATCGCGGTGCGACGCTTCGCCAGGTTCAAGGTAGGCGAATCCGGCGAAACCATCGCCATCACTAAGCCCGATCAGAAAGCTGAGTAGTGCTCGCGTGGGGACAGCCGCCCACGGCTGTCCCGGCGAGCGCAGATCGACTCACCTTGCGCACCCAATCACGCTCGTATCGGGACAGGCTTCCCCACGTGATTCTCGCTGGGATGCTAGACTGAATTACGAATGACAACTCCTGTCTTCAAACGCATTTTGCTGAAGATCTCGGGCGAAGCTTTAGCCGCGACCCAGGGTTTTGGCGTTGACCCTTTTCGTATTCACGAGATCGCGGCAGAACTAGCCGACGTAAGATCCCTCGGAGTCGAGATCGCAATCGTTGTGGGTGGAGGGAATTTTTTCCGCGGCGTCGCCGAGCAAGCGAAGGAAATGGACCGCGTGTCCGCCGACCACATGGGCATGCTCGCGACCGTGATTAATGCGCTCGCATTGCAAGATGCGCTCGAAAAGCAGGACGTTTATACACGCGTGCAATCGGCGATCGAGATGAATCAAGTCGCCGAGCCTTTTATCCGGCGCCGCGCTATGCGGCATTTGGAAAAAGGCCGAGTGGTGATTTTTGCCGGAGGCACCGGCAACCCCTATTTCTCGACCGACACCGCCGCATCTCTTCGCGCCATGGAAATCAAAGCAGACGTCATCATGAAAGCCACTAAGGTGGACGGCATCTACGACGCCGATCCGGTACTGGTAAAAGATGCCAAGAAATTCACCCAAATCACTTACATGGACGTGCTGAAAAAAGGCCTGAAGGTAATGGATTCGACCGCCATCTCGTTATGCAAAGACAACAACCTCCCGATCATCATCTTCAATCTTAATCAGCGAGGAAATATCCGCAAGGTCGTGACCGGCGAGAAGATCGGTTCCCTGGTGAGCGCGTAAAGACACGCCGCGGATCCACACGGATTCTCACGGATTGCTGGTTTCAAAGGTTTATAATTCGCAGTCTTGGTAACTCATCCTTCTGGGGAGCTGATCATGGCTCAAGCTGGTATGGCCGCAATTCCTGGCCTCAAAGACACCTACATTCAACTCAAGACCCGCATGGACAAAGCGGTCGAAGATTTCCGCAAAGCGATGGCGGCAACGCGAACCGGGCGCGCGTCAGTACATATGCTGGATTCCGTCAGCGTGGAGTACTACGGCTCGTACATGCCGCTGAATCAACTTGCCCAGGTGCATGCGCCCGAGCCGCAGCTCATCACAGTGCAACCCTTCGATCCGACCTCGCTGCCGGGAATTGAAAAGGCGATTCGCGGCGCCGACATCGGCTTAAACCCGATGAATGATGGCAAGATCATCCGCGTGCCTGTGCCTCCGCTCACCGAAGAGCGCCGCAAAGATATGGTGAAGCATCTCCACAAAGTGCTCGAGGAACATCGCACCGCCGTGCGCAACATACGGCGTGATGGCAACGACGCCATCAAAAAGGCGATGAAAGACAAGAAAATTGCCGAAGACGATGAAAAGCGTGCCATGGATGAAATCCAGAAACTCACCGACGATGAAATCAAGAAGATGGAAGAAATGAGCAAAGGGAAAGAAAAAGAAGTAATGGAGATTTGACTTGTTCCATGGCTTGCTCAAGACTGTTTTGCTGGGTCTTACAACTGCTCTCACCTTGCCAATCGCCATGGGAGCCGATATGGAACCAAGAGTAGTGGAGCGCGAAGAGTTCTCGGTCATCGGAATTCAAGTTCGAACCAGCAACGCAAAGGAAATGACCGGCGGCGGTGCGATTCCCAAGCAATGGGAGAAGTTCTTTAAGGACGGAATGGGAGACAAGATTCCGAACAAAGCGGACTCGACCATTTACGCCGTTTACACAGGTTACGCCAGCGACCGCAACGGGGGATACGATTTCGTCATCGGTATGAAAGTGAGCAGTGCATCGACTGTCCCATCCGGGATGGTTGCAGTTAAGGTGCCAGGCGGGAGATATGCGGTGGTTGCGAGCGCAAAAGGACCGGTCGCCCAGGTTGTCCCGCAGGCCTGGCAACGTGTCTGGAGCTTGGACGACAACAAGCAGCTGCGCGGCGTGCGTGCCTATAAAGCAGACTTCGAGGTTTACGACCAACGCAGCCAGAATCCACAGGACTCCCAGGTCGACATTTACGTTGGCCTGAAATAGCAACCGTCCATTTTCTGTTTATCCGTTCCTGAAGTCTCCGCGTATCAATCCCATGAAACCATCCCAAGGTTAGAGTTACCTCCGTAATCTGTCCTAAGGTAATCAAGACTTCCCGCAATCGTTCGTGTTTCCATTCTGGTATCAAGGATTCGCAACGCTCCCCCCAGATTTGATTGAAGGAGCCAGCATGAAAAAGTTCTTATCGCTTGCCGGGCTGCTTGCACTGGCATTGAATTTTGCCGCTTGCAACGGAGTGAGCAATTCTTCTTCCTCGACACAAACCCAGAACACTCAGGGACAGGTCTTCGCCACGGGCGAAGACGCGCCTGTATCCTCGGTAGTCGCATTCAACATCACCATTAACAGCATCACTCTGAACAACAGCTCGGGCACGGCGCTGGTCCTTTCCACTCCGACCACTGTGGACTTCGGTCGGCTTGTCGGTTTGCGCTCACTGTTGGGCTTTAACTCGGTAGCAGCTGGAACCTACACTAGCGCGACTTTCACTTTCGCAACCAATCCCGCGCCATCGATTAATTACGTCGACCTGACGACCACCCCACCTTCAATTGGCACAGCGGCCGGAACCTTAAGCAGCCCGAAGGTCACGGTTTCGTTCCCATCAGGTGCTCCCCTCGTTGTCGGAAGCAACGGCTTGGCCGGTTTGCATATCGACTTTGATCTGCGTCAGTCACTGGCCATGAACAACGGCAACCTAATCATCAACAACGGCACGATCGCTGTCACCCCCACATTGGACGTGGTGGCGGTCTCGGCTGCCAGCGATCTTGGTCAGATCACGGAATTCACGGGCAACATCGTTTCGGTAAACGCTGCTGCCAATTCGTTCGTCGTACAAGGGCCGTATGGCTTCCAGGAGACGATCGACGTCAACTCGAGCACTCTGTACAACGCGAGCAATACGTTGGGCAGTTTAGTGACGAATGGCATCGTTTGCGTCGAAGGCACGGTGCAGGCCGATGGCAGCATTCTGGCTGGCGGCGTCGAACTGATCACCACCGACAAAGCTTTCATTTCTGGCAGAATCTTGGCTGTGAGCCCAGGTCCAGTGGTGACCATGTTCGTGGGCGAAGAGTTGGGAACGTCGGCGACTATCCCCGTGGATAGCGTTTACACCGTCGATCTCGGCCCGGTGTCTACCTATGACATTTGCTTCATCGACAACTGGTTTACCAACGAGCTATTTACTGGCTCTTCTCTGGTAGTCGGCCAACGCATCTTCGTTGGCGGCACTTATCAGGGCAACACGTTCACTCCTGACATGGTTTCCTTGCGACGGCAGGGAGTGATCGGATCGTTGGTCGCCAACAGCGTGAACATCACCAGCGGCAATCAGGGGAACTATCAGATGACGAACGACGCCCTGATGAGCTACTCCGCAGGTGGACCGTTCACCGTCTATACCGGCAACCTCACAACATTTGTCAACATCAACGGCTTGGCCGGATTACAGGCGGCGGGTGCTGCCAATCTGATCTCTCGCGGATTGGTATTCTACGATCCCAACACGCAAAAGCCTATCGTGTGGGCGGGACGGGTTCGCATACTGCCGTAAAGCAAGAAACTTAACCCCGGCATGGATCGGGCGGCGTGAGCCGCCCGATTTTTCTTGCTCCTCGTCATAAGAGCTGAGGAACAATTGTTCGGTTCAGCGTACTCCGCGGCCCTTCTGCTCGAACTACGCGATCCAAGACTCATCTTTGACGCTGGTTGAGCACGGCTGCGCACTCTATAATCAATGGTCATGAAGAAAGTTGTTCACGCCGCCTGTCCGCACGATTGCCCGGATGCCTGCGGAGTCTTGATCACCGTAGAGGACGGACGCGCCACCAAAATTAAAGGTGATCCAGCGCATCCGGTCGTGCAAGGTTTCCTATGCGCAAAGGTGGCCAAGTATCTGGATCGAGTGTATTCGCCGGATCGGGTTTTGTATCCCATGCGTCGGGTAGGTTCGAAAGGGCCACGCGGCGCCGCAGATTCAATCCACACATGGCGGCGCATCACCTGGGATGAGGCTCTCGAAGAAATCACTTCTCGCTTCAAGATAATCACTACCGAATTCGGCAGCGAAGCCATCCTGCCCTTCTCATTTGGCGGCACGCTGGGCATGTTGAATAGCGCCTCCATGGACCGCCGATTCTTTCATCGGCTGGGTGCATCGCAGTTGGCGCGCAACATCTGCTCCGCCGCAGGCGAAGCTGGATTGGAATCCGTGCTCGGGGTGAAACTCGGTACGGAGCCGGAGCAATTCCGGCATTCGCGCTACATCATTGCGTGGGCAGCCAACATTCACGGCAATAACGTGCACTTGTGGCCTTTCATCGAGCAGGCCCGTCGCCAAGGCGCAAAGCTGGTGGTGATCGATCCGTATCGCACTCGCACCGCGGCGTGCGCTGATTGGTATTTGCCGATCAATCCTGGCACCGACGCCGCGTTAGCGCTCGCCATGATGCACGTGATCATCGGCGAGAAGCTGTACGATGCGGATTACGTCGAACGCTACACGCTAGGATTCGAAGAGCTTCGCGACAAAGTGAAAGATTACACGCCCGAGCGCGCAGCAAAGTGGACGGGAATCGCGTCCTCTGACATTGTGAAGCTGGCCCGAGAGTACGCAACCACGCGTCCAGCGGTCATTCGGCTGAATTATGGGATCCAGCGCTCGGAAGGTGGTGGCATGGCCACACGCGCCGTTGCCATGCTGCCCTGCATCACCGGGTCCTGGAAAGAGGTCGGCGGCGGGCTCCAGATGTCCACCAGCGGAGCCTTTGCCTCGATTGGCCCTGATTTGAAGCGCAAAGACTTGATGACCAAATCGCTGGGACGCCCGGCCCGCACCGTGAACATGGTGGAGTTGGGGAAGGCTTTGAACTCGCTGGATGATCCGCCCATTCAGGCGCTATTCGTTTACGGGTGCAATCCGGCGGCGACTTGTCCCAATCACAATGAAGTGGTTCGGGGATTGCTGCGTGCAGATCTGTTTACCGTTGTCCACGAGCAGTTTCTCACTGACACGACCGACTACGCGGATATAGTTTTGCCGGCGACTACTTTTTTTGAGCACAAGGATCTTCAGACTGCCTACGGACACTACTTTTTACAAGTCTCGAATCAGGCCATCGAGCCGTTGGGGGAATGCCGTTCCAACGTTGAACTCTTTCGCGCGCTAGCGGAAGGGATGGGTTTTGAGGACGACTGCTTTCGCGAATCTGTCGATCAGATGATCGATGCGGCCCTGGACTCCGAGCATCCGTGGCTAAATGGGATCGATCGGGAGCGACTGGAGCGGGAAGGGCATGTTCGGCTGAACTTCGGAACTCCGGGACTATGCTCCTCCGGGCAGCCGGCGTCTGTCCCCACGCAGCCGGTTGATACGGCATTTCTACCTTTTGCTCGCGGCAACTTCTTCACTGCGTCCGGCAAGGCCGAATTGTATAGCGAAGCTCTCAGCGCTCAAGGTCTGGACCCCGTAGTTCACTTCGAACCACCGGGCGAATCCCGTCATAGCGAGCAGGCGAAAACTTTTCCGCTGGAGTTGTTGGCTCGCAAGTCCGACAATTTTTTGAACTCGTCATTTTCCAACCTGCCAACCATTCAGGCGATGGAGGAAGTCGGGTTGCTCGAAATGAATTCCGCTGATGCCCGAACGCGCGGCATCGCGGACGGTGACCGCGTCCGCGTTTTCAACCGGCGCGGCGATATACTTTTAAAGGCACGAGTAGACGGCGTGCTGCAACCCGGTGTGGTTTGTGCACGGCTTCACTGGGCGAAGCTCGGTCCGCAGGGACGGAACATTAACGTACTGACTTCGGAAAAACTTACCGACTTGGGCAACTCCGCCACCTTTTATTCCGTCTTGGTTGAAGTAGAGCTTTTCCAAACGGCATCCTGAGGGCGATTTAAGGCGCATGTGCTTGGACGGTGTCCACTGCTCTACCGTATAATTGCGGTTTTCCACACTCCCATAAGCTGAGGTAGTGGCGATTCATCGCACTCATCAGGATAGCCCTGTAATCATCGAGGGCAGGCACGGCCGCGCATGGCGACCTCAGGTTGTCGCGACGAGGCCATCTCCTTCATTTATAAAGTGTTGTAAAGTTAGCAGACGTTCGCTTTTCAGTTTTCTCCTGACTTTTTTCCTGCTCTGCTCCTGGGCGAACGGGCAGCAGGACGTGATTGTCGAAGTACAAGTTCACGGCAATCGCCGCATCCCTGCCGAAACCATCAAGGCTCGAATTTTCACTCATGCCGGAGACGTCTACGATCCGGCCGCGATCGAGCGCGATTTCAACTCCCTTTGGAATACTGGATACTTTCAAGACATTCGCTTTGAGCGAGAACAGACTCCGAAAGGGTGGATCCTGCATATCTATGTAAAGGAACGCCCGACCATCCGAGAGATCAACTACGAAGGGCTGAACTCGGTCTCGAAAAGCGACGTGCTGGACCGCTTCAAGGAAGCCAAAGTCGGATTGTCAGTCGAGAGTCAATACGATCCAACCAAGGTCAAGAAGGCCGAGGTCACGATCAAACAACTGCTGGCGGAACACGGAAGGCAGTACTCCACCATCCGCACCGAGATACACCCCATTCCGCCAAACGCCGTGAGCCTCACATTCGCAATCAAGGAAGGACCTAAGGTCAAGGTCGGCAAGATTATCTTCGAAGGGAATAAGCACGTCAAAAGTCGCATCCTCCGCAGCGCGATGAAGAACCTGAAGCCGATCGGGATTCCCCACTCCATCTTCCTGGAGAACCTGTTTTCGAAGACCTACGATGCCACCAAGCTCGACGAAGATACCGAGCGGGTTCGCGCCGAGTATCAAAATCGAGGCTACTTCAAGGTTCTGGTTCAGGAGCCCAAGACGAACATCCACGATACCGGACATCAGGGATTTCATATCCCTCTGCTCCAATCAGGGCCAGGCAAGGCCGTGGACATTACCATGCCCATCTCGGAAGGTGACAGATACAGTTTGGGCGGGATCACTTTCAAGAACAATAAGGCCGTTTCCAACACCAAGGCCCTGCGCGCCCTGTTTCCGATAAAAGATGGCGATACCTTTGACCGAAGCAAAATCGCGAAAGGCCTTGAAAACCTGGGCAAAGCCTATGGCCAAATCGGCTACATTAACTTCACCTCTATTCCAAACACGACCTTCGACGAAGAGAAGAAACTGGTCTTTCTCGATATCGACGTTGACGAGGGTAAGCAGTTCTTCGTGCGTCGCATCGAATTCCAGGGTAATACGACGACCCGCGATAAGGTGATACGCCGCGAGATCGTTCTAGAAGAGGGCCAGGTCTACAACCAGCAGCTTTGGGAGCTAAGCATCCAGCGGCTGAATCAGCTGGGCTTTTTCGATAATTTGAAGCCCGACGATCCCAATGTTACCGAACGCCACCTGAACGAAAAGGATGGCACGGTCGATCTCACGCTCAAAGTCAAGGAGAAAGGGAAAAACAGCATCGGATTAAGCGGTGGGGTTAGCGGTTTGTCTGGCACTTTCGTCGGCTTAAGCTACAGTACCAACAACTTTCTGGGTCTCGGCGAAACTCTAAGCATACAAGCGAACATCGGCAACCTTCAGCGTAATGTTTCATTTAGCTTTACCCAGCCTTACCTGTTCGATCGACCGCTGCAGTTAGGTTTTACGGTTTATTTCACCAAGTTCACCTACGATCAGGCGCGGCAAGCGGCGATCCTCAGCGGCCAGTCGATCAATCTGCCGGCAGCTCTGGAGCAGAATCTTCAGAACTACACGCAATCGAGCAGGGGCTTTGCGGTTAACTTGGCATATCCATTGCACCGATCGTTCAAGCGCGTTGGCATCAGTTATTCGTACGATGATTCTTCCATCGTCGCGCTCACCACGGCATCGCAGACGTTGTTCAACTTCCTGTCATTCAGCGGGATCAGTGGCCCCAACGCCCTGAACGGAATCATCACCAGCAAGATCACTCCCAGCTTCTCGATCAACTCCTTGGACCGGGCACTCTATCCCCACAAAGGCAGTAGCTTCTACGTGGCAACTGAATTCGCTGGCATCGGCGGGACCGTCAAAACTATCCGTCCCATCGTGAAATACACGCATTGGAGGCCGATGCAGAAGCGACGAAATACGATCGGCTTTAACCTTCAGGGTTCTTTCTTGACCGGCTACGACGGTTTGGTACCGCCGCCATTTCAGCGTTTCTACGACGGCGGCGAAAATGATTTGCGCGGCTTTGACATACGCTCCATCTCGCCCGTCTCATTTCTTCCGAACACGACCTCGATCCAGTTGCGCAATCCGGATGGCTCGATTGTGCCCAAGAATCCAGCCAATCCGTTACAAGGCGCTTACACTGTCCCGGTCCCGCTGGACCAGATCGTTTTCCCCGGCGGCGATTTCAGCTTGGTCGGTAATTTGGAGTACCGCATCACCATCGCCGGCCCGGTGGCCTTGGCGCCATTCGTCGATATGGGCGTGGAACCGATCCTGAGACCCTCCCAGTTGAAGATCAATGACACCCAATACGATTTGATCAATAGCACCGTCTTCGGCTGTCCTGCTCTCGACGTTGGTTTCAATTGCGTTGGCGGGTCCACGCAAAAATTCCCGCAGTACCTGCATCCCGTGCCCGGAACCAACTGGACGCCTAGAATGTCCACCGGCTTGGAGTTGCAAGTGTTCTTACCAGTGGTCAATGCGCCATTCCGTATCTACTGGGCGTATAACCCGTTGCGTTTGGATACGACCGTGAATGCTCCAATCCCAATCACGCGCAGCATGTTCCCGCTGGGCGCCGCGGGAGATTACACATATCAGCTCGCTCGTAATTCTTTCTCCCCTCCCTATCAACTGAGGGAGCCGCGCAAGACATTCCGTTTCACCGTGGCCACAACATTCTAAGGTCGGCCTTAGACGTAGGAGTTTGGCTTGTGGGTGTTACGACTCGAAAACTCGTTCCTCGGTTTGACGCTGGGCAACAGTGTTCCTATAATGTCTTGTACAACACCCTGAAAATCAGAGAGTACGGGGTGGTCATCACGTTTCGAGGTTTAGCGTGAGACGCTGAAGGTTTAGGTCTGCCTTCCCCGTTTGATCACACGGCCTGGTTGGCTTCGGGGCGAGACCCGGCATGGTTCGTAGACGTGGGTCCGTGAAAAGACCTGAAGCGAGATTCGCGAAACAATTTCCAAGGAGTTCAAAGCAATCCCATGACAAGAAAGCTTCCACGATTTCTTCTGGCCACGGTGTTCGTTATCTCGGTTACCGCCCTGGCTCAAACCGCCAACGCGGACCCCGGATTGCCCGCTGCCCCCAGCGCCGCTGCGTCTACACCCGATGCGACCGCAGTCGGTGCCTCAAGTAAGATCGGTACGATCAACATCGAGCAGGCAATTTTTGCCAGTAATGAAGGGCAGCGCGATTTCGAGGCGCTCAGCAAAAAGCTCGAGCCCAAGCAGACTGAGTTGAAGAGCATGAACGACGAAGTCGAGAGCTTGAAGAAGCAACTGAGCAATCAGGGCGACAAGCTCAACGACGATTCCCGCGCCACTCTCGTCAAACAGGTCGAGGACAAGCAGAAAAAGCTTGAGCGCAGCGTCCAGGATGCCCGGGATGACGCGCAGGCACAGCAGAATGAAATCGCCCAGCGCATCCTGCAGAAGATGGCTCCGATCATCGTGAAGTATGCGGGCGATAAGGGATTCGGCCTGATCATGGATACTTCCAATCCCTGGCCGCAAGGACCTGTGCTCTGGGCTGGACCTTCCGTCGATATCACCAAGGCGATTGTCGACGCATACAATCTGCAATCCGGCGTTGCCGCGCCTACCCGCCCCGCAACCAAACCGGCGACAACGGGCGCAAAGTCAACAGCTCCGGCTGGCGGGACCAAACCCGCGACGACCACTACTCCGGCTCCTAAGTAAAATCGCGACACCAAAACACAACGAATGTTCCTGAAAGGCCGCCCCAAAGGCGGCTTTTTATTTTCCGAAATAGTTGTCGCGTCGGGCCCTCCAGCAAGCGTGCCGGTGTCTTTAAGAACAAGAAAAAATCTGGAGGACACCATGTTTGCCGATTCGTTGCTCGACACACCTTGGACGGACCGTTCTCGCCGCGGTTGGACGACTCTGGTTTCGTTTGCCATGCAAGCCATCGCCGTCGGCGGTCTGCTTCTGCTCCCACTGCTTTACACGCAGGGCCTACCCCAGATGCAATCGTTAGCCGCACTGGTCACACCGCCTCCGCCACCGGCAGCTCCAGCGTCTGCGCGAAACACCCACGCCAGCAGCAACATCTCAACGGACGGCCATGTCATCGCCCCACCTTCCGTGCCGCGACAGATTTTGAATGTCGACGAATCGATCGCCCCGCCGCCGGTCAACCTGGATGGATTGGGAGTCTCCGGCGGGAACGGCGATCGGACGGCTCGCAACGGCGTGCTTGACTCGATTGGAAATGGATTTAGGGCTTTCGTGCCACCGCCTCCGCCAACCCCTTCCGCTCATCCGCCTCGTGTTTCTCGAATGATGGAAGGAAATCTTATCTATCGAGTGCAGCCGCAATACCCAGCTCTGGCGCGTCAGGCGCGGGTTCAGGGAATCGTAGCGTTACGCGCTATGATTTCCCGTGAGGGCAAGATTGAAAATCTGCAAGTTGTCAGCGGCCATCCCCTGCTGGTGCAAGCGGCGATTGACGCCGTTCTGCAGTGGCGCTACCGTCCGTATTACTTGAACAACGAGCCAGTGGAAGTGGAAACCCAAGTCACCGTTAACTTCACGCTCTCGGGCGGATAGGTGGTTTTGGAGGCGCTAAGATGCAGGCGCAAGGGGTAGTACGCCAGTAACCTGATGGCATCCGCTCAGGCCGCTATAATCAGGCAAGTGGCTACCATCGAAATTGCCAAGCGAACTGCGACTCGGCCGACTTGGGCCGAAGTCTTACTCGGAACCTTGCGGCAAAATTTTCGTGCCGTGCAGCGCCACATCGGTTCAGCGGTTGAGATTTGCGCCATCGTGAAAGCCGATGCCTACGGCCACGGCGCCGTCGAGTGTGCGCGGGCGCTCGAAGAGGAAGGAGCGCGCTGGTTCGGCGTGACTTCGCTCGATGAAGCGATTCCGCTGCGCGAAGCCGGCATCCGCGGACGCATCCTGCTGATGACGGGTTTCTGGCGTGGCGAAGAGGAAGAAATCATTCGCCTGGGATTGACTCCGACCATCTGGGAGACGGGGCAAATCGAATTGTTCGAAAAGGCCGCGACCGTCCTCGGTGTTTCAAAACATCCGATCCATTTGAAAGTCGACACGGGCATGGGACGGCTGGGAGTCGCGCCGGAGGATCTGCCGCGAATTTGTTCCGCATTGAAGTCTTCGCCTCATCTGGTGCTTGAGGGGTTGTCCACTCACTTGGCCTCGTCCGAGGTTCTAGACGAGCCATCGGTGGCAGCGCAGTTAAAGTCTTTCGCACAAGTGCGGAATCTTCTTCGACACGAAGGGTTCGATCCGCCGCTCATCCACGCGGCGAATACCGGAGCTGTGATCTCGCGTCCCGAATCGTGGAACACGATGGTGCGCCCGGGAATTGCGCTCTATGGATATCACTTGCCTTTCGAACGTGCTGGTCGCGAAGTCAGCGGCAGTGGGTTGCGGCTCGAGGTAAAACCTGTTTTGACGTGGAAGACCCGCATTCTCTCGTTGAGAGATATGCGTGCCAACCAGGCTCTAGGATACGGCGGGATCTACATCACAAAAGCTCCTGCCCGTATTGCCGTTCTTCCCGTCGGATACGCCGATGGGCTGAACCGGAAGATCTCCTCTCAAGGCAGGGTGATCGTAGGCGAGAACTACGCGCCCATTGTCGGACGGATTTCCATGGACTTGACGTTGGCCGACGTGACCGGACTACCCGGAGTTTCAGTGGGAGATGAGGTGGTGTTGCTCGGCGCGACCGACGGACTGAGTGTCGACGCCCGGGAACACGCATCGCTCTCTGACACGGTGCCCTACGAAATTCTCTGCGGAATCTCGAAACGTGTACCGCGAAGGTACGGAAGTTAAGATCGCCGAAAGCTGCAACCTGCAAGATTAGACTGAGCGTTCTTTTCTCGTCTCCATATACTTTCGAAGAACGGCATTCATCACCGTCTGATAGCCTCGGCCTTGTTTGCGGAAAAACGTCAAGACATCGGGGTCGACTCGCAGGGTAATCTGCTTCTTCGGTCCCGGCCAGATAATCGCTCTCGCGAAGAAATCAGGGCCGAGTTCCGGAATTTCAGAGAAATCGATGTCCGCATCCCGCAGTGCGTCAATCCGCTTCCAGTCTGTCTTGGATCGCCTTTTCGTATTGTTCGCTTTCACGTCGGCTTGCCTTTCTCAATGAGATGATGCGAATGGTTTGCGGGCCAGTTTCAGTAAAAACCACATGCACAGCGCGACCGCGAATAGAACCGATTCCGACCCATCGCCTTTCCCCGTAATCCTCTCGAATGTCAGGGTCTACGACAAGAACGCCCCGAAACATCTCCTCCGCGTCGCCGAAATCGAACCCGTGTTTCCTGAGGTTGGAACGGTTTTTGGCCTCATCCCACTCGAACGTCATTGTAACTCCAAACGTAGCTACATGCAAACGGACATGCCTTGCGCGGTCTTTTCTCAGGTGTCTCGAATTCTAGGATGTCACGAGAAAGACGAAAGCAGCGGTCGTCTGACGCAGACTCTTCGGAAAAATGTTCGACAACGTCAAAATGGGAAATCCTGCTCCCTTCTGAAAGGGCTGGGAGATAATCTCCGAATCCGCCAACTCCCATTCCAATGCCAGTTATTTGCGATTCACTGCGCGGAGGCTGATTCTCCTCCCATCCGTTTGTTATCCTCGGAATACATGCTCCCACGCTACGCACAATGGATGTACGACTGGGAAACCCGGCTCACCTCCGTGGACAACAACCGCGTAGTGCGCCCGCTGGAATGGGGCGTGGAGTGGGCGCGGGACTGGCCCTGTCGCAACGGCTATGCGCCCGGACACATTCCCGAAAACAGCGAAAGCTATTTGCGCGATTACAACCGGCGAATTGTAGGGTCGAGCGATGAATTTTTCTCCTACATCAAGCCAGGCGATTTTCGCTTGGAGCGGCGTGAGGTCAAAGTTTTCAGCACACGCGCTGTGCCCGATTCTGCGCTGGAGGAAAAAGTCCGGGGCACGCACGCCGATTTTCTGCGTTTCACCTCCCCCGTGCGAACGCCATTTCCGGAAAATAACCTCGTAAACGCCCGCTGGTTTCCCGCGCGAGGTAAACGCGCGATTGTGCTCTTGCCGCATTGGAATTCCGATGCCCTCGCCTATAACAGCTTGTGCCGCGTGCTGAATCTTCTTGGGATTTCAGTTTTGCGCTTGAGCATGCCTTACCACGACATTCGAACTCCTCCCGAGATTCTGCGCGCTGATTATGCTGTCTCCGCCAACATCGGACGAACGCTCGACGCTTGCCGTCAAGCGGTCATCGATGTGCGTTGCTGTCTGGATTGGCTCGAATTCCAGGGCTATCGCCGTCTTGGCATCCTGGGCACAAGTCTCGGTTCGTGTTACGCATTTCTCGCCGCCGCACACGACCAGCGGATTCAAGTAGCAGCTTTCAATCATGCCGCAACTTACGTCGCCGATGTCGTGTGGCACGGGCAATCCACTCGGCACATCCGTGAAGGACTGGAATCTCAGATCGATCTCGAACGCTTGCGGGTTCTTTGGAGTGCGGTGAGCCCGGCTTCATACTTCCAGCAGTTCGCGCGCTGGCGGAAGAAGTCGCTCATCATCTATGCCAAGTACGATCTGACATTTCTGCCGGAGTTTTCACGCAGCGCCGTGCATGAGTTTGAGCGACACGGTCTGGATCACAAAGTAGTAGTGCTGCCTTGCGGACACTACACAACCGGAGAAACGCCTTACAAATACATCGATGGCTGGAATCTCGCGTCGTTCATGAGAACCGCATTCGAGGGCTAGCAAAGGCAACGTTTCTACAGCCATGCTTCGGCGGAGGCCGAGCTTGCTGCGTCTCCGGCACACTTCGTGCAGTATGCCAAACGCTTGTTTAGAATGAAAGTGTCAAAGCACTCCAGCGTGTCGAATTATGTCTGCGCTAGCCATTCAGTCCGAGACTAGAGAATGCCGCAGAGGCGAATTTACCGTCAGCACTGATCGAAAGCTGATTGAACTGGATGTCGTTCACGGTTTCCTGACCAAGTGCTATTGGGCCAAGGGAATTTCACGCGATGTTGTCGCTCGTTCCATCGAAAACTCGCTGTGCTTCGGGGTGTATTCCGAGGGAAGGCAAGTCGGATTTGCCCGCGTGATTTCCGACTACGCGACTTACGCTTACATTGGCGACGTATTCTTGCTCGACTCGTTTCGCGGTCGCGGCCTGGGAAAATGGCTGATGGAATGCATCATGCAGCATCCTCGTTTGCAGGGACTGCGCCGCTGGAGTTTGGTCACGCAAGACGCGCACGGGCTATACTCGAAGCTCGGCTTCGAGCCTTTAAAGAAGCCCCAGAACTATATGGAACTTCACCGCCCGGACGTTTACCAGAAGTCCGGCGATTAAACGCTCTAATGCGCGGAGACTGAGATGAAAAGCAACAACATGTCGCGTCCGCTCTACGAAGAAGATCCCGAGGTGGCCGCGGCTATCGACAATGAGGTCCGTCGCCAGCATGAAGGCCTGGAACTCATCGCCTCAGAGAACTTCGTCAGCGAAGCCGTGCTTGAAGCCATGGGCTCGGTGTTCACCAACAAATACGCAGAAGGCTATCCGGGCAAACGCTATTACGGAGGCTGCGAGTTCGCCGACGTCGTCGAGAATCTGGCCCGCGAACGCGCCAAGCAATTGTTCGGAGCCGAGCACGCCAATGTCCAACCGCACGCCGGATCGCAAGCCAACATGGAAGCTTACGCCGCGGTGCTGCAACCAGGAGACACGATTCTCGGCCTGAATCTGGCGCACGGCGGCCACCTTACACACGGCTTCCATCTCAACTTCTCAGGAAAAACGTATCGCATTGTTCCCTACGGAGTGACCAAGGAAACCGAGACCATCGATTACGACGACCTCGAAAAGCTTGCCGAAAAAGAGCGTCCGAAGATGATCATCGGCGGCGGCAGCGCTTATCCACGCATCATCGATTTCGCGCGCATGCGGCTAATCGCCGATAAAATCGGCGCAATTTATTTGGTGGACATGGCGCACTTCGCTGGCCTGGTTGCCGGCGGCGCTCACCCCTCGCCAGTTCCGCATGCGCACATCGTGACTTCAACCACGCACAAAACACTGCGCGGGCCGCGCGCTGGAATGATCCTCTCCAAGCAGGACTACGCCGCCGCCATCGACAAAGTAGTTTTCCCCGGCATGCAGGGTGGGCCACTCGTGCACATTATCGCCGCGAAAGCTGTATGCTTCCGCGAAGCCATGCAGCCAGACTTCCGCGATTATGCCCGGCAGGTCGTGGCCAATGCGAAGGTATTGGCCGAGACCCTCGCGGCGGAAGGCTTTCGCATCATTTCCGGCGGAACCGACACGCATCTCATGCTGGTCGATGTCTTTTCGAAAGGCATGCTCGGCAGCGAAGCCGAGAAAGCGCTCGACCAGGCTGGCATTACCGTCAACAAAAACGCCATTCCTTTCGATACGAACCCGCCCCTGAAACCCAGCGGCATCCGTATTGGAACGCCATCTTTGACGACGCGTGGGATGAAAGAGGCCGAAATGCGGCAAGTGGGCCGCTGGATTTCCGAGGCCCTCCATAACCGAACCGACGCCGCCACCTTGGAGAAAATCCGCAAGCAAGTGCTCGAACTGGCAAACACCTTCCCGCTATATGCAGACCGCCGAGCCAGGGCGCAGGCAGAAGTAAGAGCGTAAAATCCAGGCGTCTTTGCCCGAAAGTCGAATTCCTTTGTGTACCTTCATGTCCTTTGTGGTTAAATCTTCCCGTGAAAGTCGCCATTGATATCCGGCGGATGACCGAGTTCGGCGTCGGCACCTACACGCGCAATGTAGTACGCGCGCTCAGCCGACTGGATCACTCAAACGAATATGTTCTCATCGGTTCCCCGCAAAAAGTCGCAGAGATCGCTCCGCTCCCGCCAAACTTTCAGGCGATTGCTTTGCTCGACGATGGCACTACCGCGAAAGGTTATCTCGAGTGCCGTGCCATCCTTAAGCGGGTGAACTGTGATCTGGTGCATATTCCGCACCTGTTCTGGATGCCGCGCACTCTCCCTTGCCCCTACATAATGACCGTCCATGATGTTCTCGAGCACATGTATCGCGCCCACGATCGCTCGAGCTTGCGGCGTTCGCTGCATTTTCACCTTACCCGGCGCGTGCTGAGAGGGGCAGCCCGAATTTTGGCGGTTTCCAAGTACACCAAAAGCGAGATCGAAAAATTATTTGGCATTCCCGGGTCGCGGATCGAGGTTGTGTATAACGCGATTGATGAGCGCTTCCTCAGCGGCCACGCTTCCGACACTGACCGGCAAGTCCTGGCTGAGCGCTACCTGGTCACTTATCCCTTTCTTCTATACGCGGGCCGCATCAGTCCCCATAAGAATCTCGTAAGGATTATCGAAGCTTTTTCCGCGCTGAAAGCGGAACTGGAAAAGGAAGGACAGTTTCCAGATCTGAAGCTGATCATCATCGGCGACGAACTCTCGAAACATCCCGACTTACGCCGTACCGTGATTCGCGGCGGCGTACAAAATGACGTACGCTTCATGGGATTCGTTCCCATCGAAATGTTGCGAGTGTTCTACGACGCGGCCAAGATATTCGTCTTCCCGTCCCTTTACGAAGGATTCGGGCTGCCGCCGCTGGAAGCCATGGCCCACGGAACTCCGGTCGTGACCTCGAACACCTCATCCCTGCCCGAGGTCGTGGGAAACGCAGCCGTGATGGTGAATCCCGAAAATGTCTTCGAGATCATGCGCGCGCTCCACCGCGTCCTGCTCGACCAGCAAGTTCGCGAAAAGTTCAAACAGAGGGCCTACGAGCAGGTCAAGAAATTCTCCTGGGAAGCCTCAGCCCGCCAGATTCTGGGTGTCTACAAAGAAGTCGCAGGAAAACAAACGAAGGAAATTCAATACGACAAAGCGGTGTAGGCTGGTCGTCCACGCCAGCGCTGGGCGATCAAAACCAAAGCAGTTTGCGCAAAAAACAATCCCCTACTCGGGCTTTATCAGTGGTGTTCCCGGAGAAATCAACCCCTGACGATGCAGCTTCGTTCGAAATCGAGCTCGATCGGTTTCAGATGAAGCTGCAGCCAGACTCTTGCGCAGCTTAAGAATTTTCTCTTTGCGAGTGCGACGACGACGAATCTCGGGACGACGGCTAGGTGCTGACATGAAGTACGCTCCTGATCTGATTCCAAAGTGTTGTGGCAGCCGGACCTGTAAGCCGAATTCTGTCCGCAGGATTGCTCCCGCAGGACGGTCATTCCTCTGGGCCGCGCATTACTGCGCGGCTCAAGCGACCTACCCGGAGGTTTGACGCGCCGAGCCGGCACGTTCTCCCGGGCGAACCCGGGCGTTCCCTCCCTATTTGGTCTTGCTCCGTGTGGGGTTTGCCCTGCCCGCTGCATTACTGCCGCGGCGGTGCGCTCTTACCGCACCTTTTCACCCTTACCTCGCGCATCCGAAGATACACCAGGCGGTATGTTCTCTGTGGCACTAGCCGTCAACCGGGCTTGAACCCGGCTTCCCGGACGTTATCCGGCACACTGCCCTGCGGAGTTCGGACTTTCCTCCCTCGTTCCTTGACGAAACAAGAGCGACCGTCCGGTCCAGCTGCCTACAAAATCATTATATGCGATATCGTCGCCGCCACTGAGAACTGAGAACCGGCAAGTGGCAACTGAGTTTCAATCCGACCGGCGAAGAGCGCGTCGAGCGGGCCTGGTCTATGCTGCTAGACTCATCCCACGCGCCATGATTCGCTACACCGTCCAGGCCATTCAGATTTTCGCCGCGTTAGCGACGATTTCGAGCTTAGGCTATTACGCCCTCTGCCTATGGAGCGCATGGAGATTTCAGCGATGGCAAAAAGAGGCAAACAAGAGTGTCCGCTCTGTGCAAGCCGTCTCCATCCTCAAGCCCCTTCGCGGCACCGACCCTGAAATGTACGAAAGTTTCCGCAGCCATTGCCTGCAGGATTACGAAAACTACGAAATCATCTTCGGCGTGAGCGACGCCAACGATCCCGCTATCCCGTTGGTCGAACACCTGAAAACGGAGTTTCCAAGCCACGCGATCCGGTTAATGGTTTGCCCCGAGAAACTGGGTAACAATATCAAGGTAAGCAATCTCGCCCAGATGGTCCGTCAATCACGTCACGAATACATCATTGTCAATGACAGCGATATTCGGGTCGAGCCCGATTACCTGCGCCGCGTGCTCGCACCGCTGGCGGATCCCGAGATCGGTTTAGTCACTTGCCTCTATCGCGGGATCGCTAATTCAACGCTGGGTTCTCGCTTGGAATCGATTGGCATCACCGACTTTTGTGGCGGCGTTCTGGTCGCGCAAAACCTCGAGCATGGAATCCGCTTCGGATTAGGTTCGACTCTGGCATTTCGCCGCCGCGATTTGCAGGCAGTCGGCGGCTTCGAAGCCCTAGTGGATTACCTGGCCGACGATTATCAGATTGGCAATCGCATCGCTGGCTTGAGATTGAAAGTAGCGTTATCCGAAGTCGTGGTGGAAACATTCCTGCCGCCCTACACCATTCATGGCTTCGTCGATCACCAATTGCGTTGGGCCCGCACAGTTCG
>JBEKGG010000048.1:0-19785 GCA_050012915.1 Terriglobales bacterium
ATAAGCCGAGGCGGAAACTTTGCCCACTAGTAAGGGTCCGCGGTTCCAAAATGGAACTGCGGGCGGCCTGGAATCGCCGTAACTCCCATGTTTCCAGGATTTTGCCCGTAACTATCTTTAGAACCATAGATCTACGAGGCAAGAAAAATTCCGACCGTTTGTTTTGTTAGATTTGGCAGGGAACAAAGCGTTTTTTTAGGGTCCTCAGCGACGAACCTGGACCGAAGACGAAGCGGACGATCTTCGCAACATTAAGTCGCTTTGATCGATTTTCGCTCGACTTGCGGCGTTTTGTCGCGACCTAGATTCTCTTAAACGCTTTCTGAATGTCCTTCATCGAGTATCGGAGAACCACCGGCCGTCCGTGTGGGCAAGACATCGGGCATTCGGTTTTGGATAACTCCGCCAGCAGCCACTCCATTTTATTTTGCTGCAGTGGCATGTTGACTTTGATGGCGGCGTGGCAGGCGATGGATGCGGCAATCCGCGCCCGAACTTTTTCCATGTTCAGCGCTTGGTCTTCACGAGAAAACTGATCGAGCAGTTCGTGCACCATGTGCTCGATCTGCGCGGCCTCAACTCCTGCCGGTGCGACTTTGATGGCGACGCTTCGCGCTCCGAACGGTTCGGCCTCAAAGCCATTCTGGTTGAGCTCTTCGGAGATTTCGGCGAAAACGGCTTGCTGCGCGGGCGTGAGTTCGAGCACCAGCGGCATGAGCAGGCGTTGGCTTTCTACTTTTTGCGCGGCCCGCTGCTTCAGCACTTTTTCAAACAGCACGCGCTCGTGGGCGACGTGCTGATCCACGATCCACAGGCCTTCACGATTCACCGCGAGGATGAACGATTCGCGAATCTGTCCCAGCGGTTTGAGCGAGGCGAGTGATGGCGCCAGATCGTTCGTAATTTCGGAGTCGTCGGGCAGCGGCGGTGCGCAGTTGTCGTTTTCGATCACCTCGGAAACTATTTGCGGCGCCCTAACTAGAGATAAAGCGGCGTTGCCGCCAACCGCGATTCCATCGACGCCAAAGTGAAATCGCTCCGTGATCGGCGGAGCTACAGGCGCTTGCAGTGCGAACGCCTGCGGCCCTACGGAAGCAGAAAGGGTGGGCCACGCACCAGACTCCGCGGGGCCCGAGCGAGGTCCATCAGTCCGAAACCCCGAAGTCAGCGAGGGACTGGCCGTCGGGTGCGCGCTGATCTCGGCCATGAACTGCGGCACTGGGCGCGCTTTCATCAGAGCCGCGCGGACGGAGTCGCGGACAAAATCGTGCATCACCGATTGCTGGCGGAAACGCACTTCAGTTTTGGACGGATGCACATTCACGTCTACCTCGCCGTTGGGCAATTCGAGGAACAGCAGCACTACGGGAAATACGGTTGGCGGCAGGATGTTGCGGTATGCCTCGATAAGCGCATGCTGCACCAGCCGGTCGCGGATGAGGCGTCCATTCACGAAAACGTAAATCGAATTGCGATTGAGCTTCTGAATCTCGGGTTTCGAAATAAAGCCATGCATGCGCATCTCGCCGGGTTCGACCGGAACCCGATCTTCATCATCCTCCGGCGTTTCCCGACGCCATGGCGGCGGCTTTGGCAGGCCAATGTGCACAAGAGGCTGCACTGCGGCCACGGGAATGAGTTGGTCGAGAACGTCTCTACCAAACACCTGATACACGCGCTCGCTCGATCCCGCGACCGGCGGCGCAACCAGGACGGCGTTGGTGGCGGAGTGCAGCTCGAAATGCTTGTCGGGATGCGCCAGCGCGTAATGCGTGACCAGCGATGCGATGTGTGAAAGCTCGGTCGACTCCGCCTTCAGAAATTTCTTTCGCGCCGGCGTGTTGAAAAACAAATCGCGGATGGTGATTGAAGTCCCCGCCGGCAGCCCCGCTTCTTCCACTTTGAAAATCTTGCCGCCGTTGATTTCAATCACCGTTCCAGATTCTTCGTCTGGCGCTCGTGTTTCGAGATGCAGCCGCGAGACCGAAGCGATCGAAGGCAACGCCTCGCCGCGAAATCCAAGAGTGGACACGCTGAGCAGGTCCTCGGCGTTCTTTATCTTCGAAGTCGCGTGGCGTTCGAAGGCGAGCAAAGCATCGTCACGAACCATGCCACATCCGTTGTCGGTAATCTGGATGAGCTTCTTGCCGCCGGCTTCGATCTGAATCTTGATTCGGGTGGAACCAGCGTCTAGCGAATTTTCCAGAAGTTCCTTGACCACGGACGCTGGGCGCTCGACGACTTCCCCTGCCGCGATTTTGTTGGCAACGGATTCGGAAAGAATGTGGATGCGTCCCATGGTCGCTTCAATCGCAAGTGTCGCAGATGCCGGAGGACAAAGCAAAGGCGGCCGGATGGCACGGATCGAACCCGCTGCGTCTCAACCCGCGCCCGTGTTATGTTTAATTTCCTCTTTCTTAACGTAAAAGGACATTTTGAAAGATGATCCGTTCTTATAAGGGCATCACGCCGACCATTCCGGCCTCGTGTTATGTGGACGATTCGGCGCAGATCATCGGCGACGTGGTTCTCGGCGAACACGCCAGCGTCTGGATGAACGCTGTGGTCCGCGGCGACGTACATTCCATCCGCGTGGGTGCGCACTCGAATGTGCAGGACTGTAGCGTGCTGCACGGCATGAAAGAGCAATACGGAGTTTTCCTCGGCGAATACGTTACTGTGGGACATTCGGTGACGCTGCACGGCTGCGTCGTCGAAGATCGCTGCCTGATTGGAATGGGCTCGGTCATTTTGAATGGGGTGCGCATTGGCGCGGGCTCGATTATCGCGGCGGGCACACTGATTCCGGAGAAAACCATTGTCGAGCCGGGGTCGCTGTGGATGGGCTCTCCGGGTAAGTTTCGCCGCAAGCTGGAAGAGAAGGATCAGGCGAGCATCATGCGTTACGCGAATAATTATTTGGGATACAAAGAATCGTATCTGCGGGAGCGTTGACCGACCACACCTCCCAGTGATGTCACCCTGAGCGAAGCGAAGGATCTGTGCATTTCGCCGGCCCGAGCAGGCTGCAGAGATTGTTCACTTCGCTAAGGATGAGAAAGTTTTTAGCGAGCCTGAGCAGCCAGAAGCAAAAAAGCTCATGATCAGAGCGGTTCGAGGAACGCGCGATCTTCTGCCGCCGGAAACGGCGTTGTGGAACTTCGTGGAAACCACGGTGCGCGATGTCTTTCGCGTCTACGACTTCCACGAGATTCGCACGCCGATTTTCGAGGAGACGCAGTTGTTCGCCCGCAGCGTGGGCGAAGAGACTGACATCGTCGCGAAGGAAATGTTTACCTGGGAAGACCGCGCCCGCGCGGAAAGCGAAAAGGGCCAGTCGCTGACTCTGCGGCCCGAAGCCACCGCCGGCATCGTCCGCGCCTACATTGAGAACAATCTCGAAGCGCGCGGGCTGAACAAGCTCTATCTGATCGGCCCGATGTTCCGCCGGGAACGGCCACAAAAAGGACGCTACCGGCAGTTCTATCAGATCGACGCGGAGATCATCGGTCCGGCCACGGCGGGCAGCGAGTCTCCGGCGCGCGACGCCGAGATTCTGGAACTGCTGGCCACTCTGCTAGACCGGCTCGGCATTGAAAACTGGAAGCTTGAACTAAATTCAGTGGGCTGTCCCAACGATCGTGTGGCCTACAACGAGGCTCTGCGCAAAGCGCTCGAACCGGTCGTCGGACAAATGTGCGCCGACTGCCAGCGGCGTGCCGTCACCAATCCGTTGCGTGTGTTTGATTGCAAAGTTCCCGCGGACCAGCTCATCATCGAGAAGCTGCCGCGCATCAGTCAGTATCTCGACGAGCCTTGCCGCCGGCATTTCGACCAAGTGCAAGAAATCTTGAAGTCGGTAGGAGTCGAGTTTCAGCTCAACGACCGTCTGGTCCGCGGTTTGGACTACTACAGTCGCACTGCGTTTGAATTTACGCACGGAGCCTTGGGGGCACAGAACGCGATTCTCGGCGGCGGCCGCTACGACGGACTTTCCGAATCGCTCGGCGGCCCGAGCGCTCCCGGGATTGGCTTTGCCATTGGCGAAGACCGGCTGGTCCTTGCGCTGAAAGAATCGGCGGAGACGGTGCAGCGTAAGCCTGATGTTTACGTTGCGCCACTTGGCGCGGGCATGGACCGCGAGGCCGCTCGCCTGGCGCGCGAGTTGCGACGACGCGATATCGTCGCCGATCTCGGCGATGAAACATTTCGCCTGAAGAAATCGTTTGAAACGGCCAGCAAGTTGGGCGCGCGCTTCATCCTGATTGTGGGGGAGAACGAGGTCAAAGCCGACGCTTTCGCGCTGAAGAATCTGGAGAGCGGCGAGCAAGTGTCTGTCCCGCGCACCGAGCTGGCGCAGAAGATTCAATCGGCAAGCTAAGCAGCGTCTCCGACCTCATCAGACTCAAAGATTTCTCCGCGCACTCTACGGCCATTCTCAGCGGTCTCTGCGTTTTAAGGTTTTGGTCGTGCGCGACAAACGAAAGTCTTGAATCGCGGAGTGCGCGGAGAGCTGCCGCAGAGTGCGCGGAGAAATCCGATAGAAACCGATTGAACCACCGGCTTTAGCAAGGCAATCCGGCACATTCCAACCGGCTCCGTTTATAATTTGGAATTCTCTTTACTGAAAGGTATAACTTGCTCGATTTCTTAGGCGACCTGCAACGCACTCACCGCTGTGGCGCTCTGCGCGCTTCCGACTCCGGCCAACGGGCTGTGCTTATGGGATGGGTGAATCGCCGCCGCGATCTGGGCAACCTCATTTTTGTTGACGTCCGCGACCGCACCGGCATCACCCAAGTCGTGTTCAACAAAGAGCGCGATCCGGCGGCGCACGAGAAAGCCAGCCAGTTGCGCAACGAGTACGTGATTGCTGTGATTGGTAAGGTCAAACAGCGTACTGCCGACACTTTCAATAAAAATATTCCAACCGGTGAAGTGGAGTTGATTGCGGAAGAGCTGCGCATTCTCAACGAATCCAAGCAGCCGCCGTTTCTTCCCGGCGACGCCATTCTGCCCAACGAGGAAATGCGGCTCAAGTACCGCTATATCGATTTGCGGCGCGATGCTATGCAACAGAACATTGAGCTGCGGCACAAAGTTGCAATCGCCATTCGCAGTTATCTTTCCGGACAGGGATTCTTCGAAATTGAAACGCCGTTCATGACGCGTTCCACGCCCGAGGGCGCGCGCGACTATTTGGTTCCAAGCCGGGTGCAGCCAGGATCTTTTTATGCACTGCCCCAGTCGCCGCAGTTGTTCAAGCAGATTCTGATGATCTCGGGCTTTGATCGATACTTCCAGATCGTGCGCTGTTTCCGTGATGAAGACTTGCGCGCCGACCGCCAGCCGGAGTTCACGCAAATCGATTTGGAAATGTCGTATCCGCAACCGGAGCGCGTGTGGGAAGTGGTCGAAGGATTTCTGACTGCGGCTTTCAAGGCCGCCGGACAAGAAATCAAGACGCCCTTCCCGCGCATGAGCTATGACCAGGCGATTCGGCTGTACGGCAGCGACAAACCCGACATGCGTTTGCCGGCGATGACTGATGTGCGAGAAGTGTTTACTGCGGAAGAGTTGGAAGATTTCGCTTCAAAGTTCAGGGTGCGGAAAGAACTTCCCATTCAACTTCTTCGCATCCCCAAGGCGGGGGAAATCTCAGGTACGGAGCGGCGCACCATTGGAACCTATGGCGCGTTCGAACATGCGCGTGCAGACGCGTTCGTTCAGTTGATCTCCGATCCCAAACGCATTGCCAAGGACTATCCGGCGCTTTTGGAGCGCGTTGTGCAGTTCGCGAAAGTTGAACCAGATGATTTGTGGCTGCTTGCTGGAGCGCTCAGCAAACCAGAGGCAGCAGCGGTCGCGGATCAAAGTCTCCGTCATTTCTGCGAGAGGTGCGGTCTGTTGCGACTCGATCTTGCCCAGAAGTATGCCGCGAAGCACAGCGCTTTCGTCAAGACGGGTGACCCGGCAAGAGATTTTAAGTTTCTTTGGGTGACCGATTTTCCTATGTTCGAGTGGGACAACGCAGAAAAGCGCTGGAATCCGGCGCACCATCCGTTTACGTCGCTTCACGACGAGGATATGGCCAAGCTCGAAGCCAACATCGATTCGGCGCACGATCCCAAATCTCCGTTGGGCGAAATCCGCGCGCTGGCCTATGACGTCGTGCTCAATGGAACCGAGTTGGGATCGGGTTCGATTCGTATTCATCGCCAGGATATTCAGAGCAAAATCTTTCGTGCGCTCGGCATGACCGATGACGAAGCACGCGCCCGCTTTGGATTTTTTCTAGAAGCGCTCGAATATGGCACGCCTCCGCACGGCGGAATTGCTTTGGGATTGGATCGCATTGTGATGATCCTGGCTGGAGCGGACAGTTTGCGCGAGGTGATTCCGTTCCCCAAGACTGCGCGCGCCGTGGATCTGATGGTGGATGCACCGACGCCGGTCAGCGAGGCCCAGCTCAGGGAGTTGGGGATACAGGTCAAGAAGTAGCCATGGCGCCCACGCCAGCTTGGAGGATCAGTTCTCGGTGACTTGTGGAGTTTTCGGGGCGGCTGGCGCGTGAGGTGCTTTTGGTGCCTTCGGCGGCGCGGATTCCTCTGAGTGTTCTTCTGCTGCAGAGGCTTTGCGAATCTCGATGGTTCCGTGTTCGTTGTTAACTATTAAGCGTGGCCCACCCCCACCGACAGTTCCTGTGGCGACCGCCTGGTCGTTCGAGTCATCGACTTTCAATTGATCGAAATCAGTCTGGATTTCTCCATTGCGCGCCCGCGCGTCCACCTGGAAGCCTGCCTTGTCGGGAAGGTAAATTTGGACGTCACCTTTGCGGTTGTCGATCTGCGTGCTGCCAAGTTTGTTCACGCGCAATTCGATTGATCCATTTTCATCCTGCAGGCGCACGTCGCCGGAGATGCCGGTTAAGCGAATATCCTTCGATCGCGTATTGAGGCGCAGTGGGCCGATCACATCCGAGGCTTGCAAATCGCCGGAGTCCAGATCGAGATCGCCATCGAGGCGTGAAAAATCCATATCGGTGCGCGATGATTTAAAAATGACCGGCTGACTGATCTTCGATAGTTTCACGCTCTCCATGAACTCGCCGTCGAGGTGCAATGCGCCTTTGACCTCCTCGATGGAAACGTCATTGGCGCGGCCCGTGATCGAGACGTCGGAAGATACTTGTGAAACTCGCGCTGCGCTGTGATCGAGATTCAAACTGACCTTGCCGTTAATGTCAGTGCTGCTGACGTCGCCATGTTGATCGGTAATGTCGATGTTGCCCTCGCGGCCGATGACGCTGACATCACCATAGCGCGTGGAAACTGCAACCGCAGCTTTGCGGGGAAGGGAAATGTCGAGATCCTCCGCGACCCAATGATCCCCCGCGCCTTGATTGTTCGCATTCAAAGTGACCACGCTTCCGCTGACGCTAATTTGCGGCTTGGTGCTGGCGTTCCACTTGTTGGCTTCGTTCTCGTTCTCGGCGCTGATGCGCTTATGCACAACCACGCGAATCAGGTCATCCTCGGAGGCACTGACGTTCACCGCGCCGCGCGTATCGGTAACGCGCAGGCTGGCTCCGGCAGGGAAGGTTTGAGTAAGCTGGTCGTCAAAGTTAAATTTCGATCCGAACATGGGGAAATCGTCACCGTCGTCAATGTTGATTTGATTTCCGAGTTCTCCCCAGTTGACGTGGGAAGCCTGAGTCGCAATCAGCCCACAAACAATGATGCCAATGATCAGGAAAATTCCGCCTGCGCTGAGACCGGGAGCCCGAATGCCTTCCCTTTGCGCCTGCTGATATTCAATCAGCTTGATCACGCCCGCGATGATCAGCAGCAGTGGCCAATAGTGAGCAAACCAGTGACCGAGGTTGTGCCAGTTGAGCACGCCCATCGTTCCCAGCAAAAAGACAATGCCGACGGCAATCAGAATGATTGGCCCTGACATCGATCGTCGATGGCGAGGCGGGGGCACTTGTACCGGGCTAACCATTGCGGACCTCGCTCGAAGGCATCTGCACGTCGGTGCTCATGGTGCTCATTGGCCCTGATGTCGGGATGGATGGCGGCTGTGGTGGAGTCTTGCTCTCGAGCAGCTTAGTTATGCCGATCGCAAGAAGCAGCACGGGCCAAGTGCGATGCCAGCCCGGACCACCCATGCTCTCGAGAAGCGAGAGAACTCCTACCGTAACTAACACAACCGGGGGGGCGAAGCTGTTTCCGCGGCCGGTTCGGTAATAAGAACTGCGCCGCGAACTCACCCAGCCCAGGCGGACGGCGAACATCCAAAATCCCAAACCAATCAGAAAGAACGGCCAGACTCGGTTCCATCCGAACGTAAAGACGCCTGCGGTCTGCAATAGGAACAGCACACCTAGACCGATCAGAACCACGGCGGCCGTGGGAATCCTGGCGGGCTGCGTTCCTTCCAGCGCTTGCGTGGGCTGCATCGTCGATCCAGGCTGCACTGGGTCGGCTCCAAAAGCCTGCGCGAGTCCGAACGGATCAGGCGCTGGCTGCCCCAGCTGGATCGCTTTTGCGGTACGGATCGAGTCGATGATCTGCCACACGTAAAAGAAAGCGATCCCCAGGCCAAGAATCGTATTCACGCCGGCGTTCTCAGTGACCGACTCTCCCCATACCAACAGCGTGAAGATCACGAGGTGCGCCAGTCCCTTGGCATACTGGCCGCAATAGACCGCACCGACGCCAAAAGGAAAGAAACCGGCAAGAATGCCGGCCACAGCCGGATTCGGGCCAGAGCTTGGCGCGATGGGCGCCGCTGTCGGAACGAATCCCGCTGGCGGCACGGCTGTGGGCTGCACGCCGTGCAACCGCTCGGCCAGGCAGTTCTCGCAATAGATCACGCCTTTTACGTCTCGGGTGCAGTTGGCGCACAGCGGCTTACCGCAAGTACGGCAGTATGCCACGGGCGCAATATCGGGATGGTTGGCGCAGTTCATGAAAACCTCCTGTGTGTGGCCAGTATCACTACAGGTGGGTCGTCAGCGAGGGAGGCAAGCACGACTTGACCCCCTTCTTGACTGTAGTTGCGATCCTGTTTGGGTTCGGGCTGTCCACTGGTATTGTCGTTCCGGCGATGCTTGTCCTTTTCTTCTTCTTGCTCTTGCGGTGCGGGCTCAGCGGGCATGGTGGCTCGCTTGAATTCACGCACGCGCGATTCCAGTTCGTAGACGAAGCGGATATTTTCGTAGTACTTCACGAGTCTGCCGGAAGTCTCGTAGTAGTTGCGCTTGATGGCACTCGGCCGCAGATCGGCATGGCGTAGATCGCCTAACTTGACCCCGGCCATGCTCATGGTAATCGAGAGAGAAAAGAATGCCATGCCAAACGACATGGCAAAGCGTGGCTGCTTGGCGACGCCGAGGATTGGGCTGGCCAAGGCGCTCGCCCAGGCTTGCATGCGCTCGAACCACGAAATCCGAGTCTGAGCCGCTGTGGTCCCATGCATGCGGGCAGTGTCGAGGCCGGTGGTCGCAGCCAGGATGTTATCCATCAAGTTAACTGGAGGATCGACCTCCACCAGTTCGTGCAGCCAGCGCAGGCCGGCATCGGCCTCCGCCAGCAGCGGCCCGCAGGTCGCACAGACCCGGGCGTGAGCCTGGAAGCGTTCCAGTTGCTCTCCGGTTAAGCGCTGGTCGAGGGCTTCGCTCAGAAGAGCGTCGAACTCGCCGCACTGCATCCCGTTCTTGTGATCAGCCGCCATTACATCACCTGTTTATATGTACGTTGTAGCAGGCGCGCAAGTTCCGCTCGCCCACGGTTTATTCTCGATTTCACGGTCCCTTCCGGAACCTTGAGGACGGTGGCAATTTCCTTGTAATCCATATCTTGCAGATCTCTCAGGATGACGGCCTCGCGTAGATCGGGAGACAGTTTCTGCAGTGCTTTCTGCACTGTCTCCTTCACCTCGCGGCTCTGGGCGCGCGCGTCCGGTGTTTGCGCACTATCGTGAATTTGTTCACTCAGCGGCATGGCATCTTCGTGCTCCGAGCCCGGCGTATCCAGTGAATCGGTCATGCGATCCTGCTTGCTCTTGCGGAAGTGATCGACCAGCAGGTTTCGCGTGATAGTGGTTACCCAAGTCATGAATGCCCCGCGTTCGACATCGTAGGACTGAAGGGTACGATACATTTTAATGAAAACTTCCTGGGTGAGATCCTGAGCATCGTCGCCCGAGCCGGCAAAGCGGTAGCAGATGTTGTAAATGCGCCGGTTGTAGCGCTGCACGATCTCCTCCCACGCAGAGGCGTCGCCCGCGAGACAGCGGCGTACCAGCATGGCGGCGACTTGCGCGTCTTCCAAAGCCTTGCACCCCTGGAACTCCCGGCATCCCAAGTTGAGGCGAATCCGGCGTTCACGCGCCCTTGCGCCTCAACCCTAACACTACCTGACAGATACGTGTTTATGATTCCAAAAGTTCTTGCATTCGATGAGACTAGGCATTGTAACAGCGCTGTAAAGTAGGCGAATGAAGAGCGAATCAGTACGAGGAAGCAAAGTCACATCTTTAAGGAGATGGCCGGACGTTCGCTGCTTTCTGTCTCTTTGTGGTTTGGGGATTTGGATTGCGGAAATTCCATCGCGATCAGGTCCCTTCGCCGCCAGCCCCGGTAGCTCTGCAGAAGCATCAGGGGTGCGCAGCAGAACGCAACTTGCCGAAATTCGTCGAAGACGCGCAGAACGCGATACGCGAGCTTATCGCCAATTCGCTGCCATAGCTGGGGTGGTTCCACCTCGCCAGCATCAGCCGGAGCAGACTGGGGCCAAACGCCACCATGTCGGCGTTTCCAGAGATTTACATAGCTCGCGATTTTCCGCTGAGTTGCCCGATCAAGAACGAGCTCGCGGGGTGCGTCGACAATCTTGTCTCCGCGCACCAGAGCATGATGTTCCCCGTTGGAGATGGCCGAACGATCCGCATTGCGTAAGTTCGTCAGTTCGTCACTGTAGGGAATGTCCAGGAAGCGGCAGATCTCCTGCATAACTTTCCCCGTATCGCTGGTCAAGGCTTCATACGTTATTTGACAGATTGGCTGTCCGATGGCGAGAAGATGGTCGACCTCGCTCTTGAGAACCTGATTCCCAATTAATCCCCGCAGTTGGCCGCCGCGCCGTCCGTGGAAGCGGCCGCCGAGCTGAGCGCCACGCGCCACGGCATTCGCATTTGCCACTGGATCTCGCCACACCACGATGAACCGCGCTTTCGGAAATACTCCGGCAAGCGCACGCAGAGAATCATAGTAGTTCGGAGATTTGTCTCCCCAAACCGATGCACCTTTGCGCAACGCGTACGCTTTGTGAAACGCGGTAAAGGCCGCGCGATAGTCTCGTATTCCGCCAGGCACATCGTCCGCGCTCATTCCATGCCGGCTGAACGCACGATTCCAGAACTCCCAACGCTCCGCCCAATCGCGGTATTCCTTTGGTTTGCGGAACACCGACCGCAATAGCCACAGATCGGCTTCAAAAGTAAGTGCCACCTGCGGATGTTTGTTCAGGAGAGCATAAAGAAGCGAAGAGCCGCCCCGCCACATGCTCACGATGAAGAGCGGCCCGGGCGCAGAAGTCGCGTCCATGCCTGGTTCTGACGGTTTCTCCGTTTCGTGAATCATGAGGCCAACTCTAATCCGGCGCGAAAACCAAGTCTTGCGAAGACTGCGTTAATCGGTTCCTGGGTCCGCGGTAGCAGTAGCCTCAGCCAGAGAAGAAATCGCAGTCTGTACGACCGACTGTGACCCATCTTCGATACGAAGATTCCACTTGCCGGCTTTCTGCTCCACCCACAGCAGATCGCCTGTCTTGGGGCCTCCTCGAACCGGAATCTTGGTTTTGTCGCCACCTTGAAGAATAGTCGGAGCGGCCAGCACATTGCGGTGATGAGTGACCGCGACAATACAACCGGGGCTGTCTGCTGCGATGGCAAGCAGCTCCATTAATTTCTGCGAGTATCGCGTATAGAATGCGAGAAACGACTCCCCTTCGGGTGCCGGCATCTCCAGGTCCACCTCAAGTTGCAGGAGCGTGGGCAGAATGTCTTTGACGCGCTCTCCGGTCAAGCTGCCGAGATTCCACGGCCGCAATTCCGACGTGTAAACGATGGGTGCCTGGGTGGCACGGATCACCGCGTCCGCGGTCTGTCGCGCCCGGTTCAGATCAGAACAGTAAATTCGTTGTACGGGGTGCCGCGCCACTCGATCGGCAGCCTCCCGAGCTTCGCGTAAGCCTTGTTCATCGAGAGGAATGTCTAGCCAGCCGCGTAACCTCTCCTCGTCATCCAGCGAATTAAGCACGGTTTTGCCGTGCCGCACCAAAATCAGTTTTCCCAAGGGGGGCTCCTTGACTACAACGATCTTTACGCACAATCCTATACTTGATCCTGGCTACTGAGCCGGAATTCCACAATGGGGGAGACTTAGCTGAATGGCCGTACTCCAGGAGGCCGGTTTCACGAGGCTAAGGTGCGACTAAACTCGGTGCAGCGCGTTCTGCGGGCGTGCTGTCGTGGGAGAGCTTATATCCTGCCCGCAACAACCATTCTCCAGCATGTTCCTCGATGGCTCGTATCTGCTCCGCGGTAAGCCTCTCTCGCCATCCATCAACGGAACCGCTGCGGACGAATCTTCCATCTTCTCCGCCGATCCCGTGAAAGGGACGGCGAACCATCTTGTCCTTCGCTTCGCGGGCCGCGTCTTCTTTCTGCCTCATTCGTTCGATGGTGTTGTCTTCCACCGCCCGGCGAATCTTCTGGGAATCGTAAGGAACGTTCAGGAACTCGAGAATCTGCGCCAGCCCTTTTTCCGGATTCTGCCGCATGTCTTCATATCGGAGAAACAGCAGGTTGCCCTTTTTCGCTGGTTCAGAATTCAGCCACGAAGACACGTGATTCGGCCAGGACCCATGCCTTTTCACGCCGCGAAGAAATGGATCAAGATATTGGTCAAAACTGGAGACGATCCCCTTGGCCCGCTCACGCATGAACTCCGAGACGGCGACGCTGCGGACGTCGCGCACAATGTAGATGGCGCGCTTGTAGTCTTTCCGGTACGCCTCGTGCGTACAGATGAAGCGTCCGCCACCGGGCAGCGCGCGCAGCGCACGCCGCTGCTCCCCCGGTGCCGGGAAGTCCGTATTCACTTTCTTGAAATCGGCGGTTTCCCCAGTGACAACGCTGTACACCATAAATCGTACCCAGGTGTACCCCGAGCGCGGATAGGTCGCAATAAACACGTCAGCCGGGGTGAGCCCACGGTGCCTCCACCAGATGAAAGGCTCGCGCAACGGGAGTTCTCCGAGTTTGTACCGAACGCGCTTCCACACTGGAAAATCGCGACTTTTGCTGGGGTCTTGGCTCATGGGCTAACTTGCAGATGGCCTGCCGGGGAGGAGTCGATCTAGTCAGCACTCATCCGACGGCATTAATGTCTACTGTGTAAGTAGACTTACTCGTCTTGTAACATAGCTGTAACAATTGTCCCTGTCAAGGAAAATTTGATGTTTTGTGGCGTGACGACTTGAAAAAGCGAAGACTTAGAGGCACGAGGAGTGCAGGCTTCGGATCCCAGCCTAGTGAGCCTTTCAAAGCAGTGAAAGGACCGTGAGATGTCAGTTTATGAAGGCTTGGAGCTACGTCCCCGGCTCGTCCAGCACGCGGCGGACGTTGCGCGCGAGAGCATCCAAGGAGAACGGTTTTTGCAGGATCAGAGCCGATGCGCCGGTCTCTTCGATATCCATTGCGGACTGTTCGGAGTAGCCCGACATAAAAAGGACCCTCATCGCGGGGCGCTGGGGCATGAGCCGCTGTGCCAGTTCGCGGCCTCCGATGTTGGGCATGACAAGATCGGTCACCAGCAGGTGAATCGGATCAGGATAGCTGGCGGCCATCTGCAACGCCTCATTGCCGTCGACCGCAATCAGCACCTTGTATCCATTGCGCCGGAGGGATTCGCGGACGATATCGCGAATACCATCCTGATCTTCCACCACTAAAACGGTCTCGGTGCCTTTGGGCGCGGAAGAAACCGACGGCGCAGCTTGCCCGGATAACGGTTCCGCTGTTTTCGATTCTCGAACCTCAAGCTTTTCGGGCCCTGATTCCGCCAACTTCGATGCTTCAACCGCGGATTCTTCGACTCCAGACTCTTCCACTCGGGGAAGATAAATCTTGAACGTGGTTCCGCGGCCCGGCTCGCTGTCGACCCAGATCCAACCGTCGCTGTGCTTGACCACTCCGTAGACGCTCGCCAGCCCCAAGCCCGTACCTTTGCCGGGCGCCTTGGTTGTGAAGAATGGTTCAAACATGCGGGCCTGAGTCTCGGTATCCATGCCATCGCCAGTGTCGCTGACTGCCAGCATGACGTACTTACCCGGCGGTGCCGTCTCATGCCTTCGCGAATCGTTCTCGTCGAGTTCAACGTCGCGGGTCTCGATGGTCAGCATTCCACCATTCGGCATGGCGTCCCGAGAATTGACCGCAAGATTTAAAATCACCTGCTCCATCTGTCCGGGATCGGCTTTAACCCGGCCGAGCGACGCAGCGGGCACAACGCGCAGCTCGACATCTTTTCCGATCAGACGATCCAGCATTTTCGCGACTTCGGCGAGGACCGCATTCAAATCAAGCACTTTTGGCCGCAGCACCTGCTTGCGGCTGAAGGCCAGAAGTTGGTTGGTCAGAGAAGCTGCACGGGTAACGGCATTTTCAATTTCGACAGCGTCTTTGTGAGCGGGATCACCTGGAACCAGCCGGTCGCGCAGGTTTTCGTTGTGCGCCTGAATCAGCATCAGCAGGTTGTTGAAGTCGTGCGCTACTCCTCCCGCCAACTGGCCGACAGCTTCCATTTTCTGTGAGTGACGGAGCTGATCTTCGAGGCGCTTGCGCTCGGTGATGTCGTACATCACGCCTTGCATAAGCAGTCCCGCGCCCTCGGTCTGCTGCAGCAGAACGCCCTCATCGCGAAACCACAGAAGGCGGCCATCGCGAGCGCACATGCGGTATTCGGCCTGAAACAGCTCGTGAGTTTCCTGGAAAAGTTTCTCCGCGGCCAGAGCAACTTCACGATCTTCGGGATGGATATGATTCATCCAGTTCATGGGATCGGAGAGCCACTCGGCCGGCGAGAAGCCGAGCATGGTTTCAATCTGAGGGCTGACGTAATGCCACGGTCCGCTGGCGCCGAGTTCCGCAATATAAGTAATCGCAGGGAGGCGCTCGACTAACGTGCGATAGCGAGCCTCGGCCGCGCGAAGCTCGGATCGGGCCCGATCGTGTTCGATCGCGATGCCCGCGAGATGAGTGGCGTGCGTGATCAGTTGCAGGTGCTCAACGTCGGGCGAGCGCGGCTCGCGATAGTAGATGGCGAACGTGCCCAGAATTCCACCCTCCGGCGAAGTGATGGGCGTGGACCAGCAGGCGCGCAAACCGTACGGCAACGCCAGTTGGCGAAAGCTTGCCCACAGAGGATCGGTGGCGATGTCTGCGACGATGACAGCCTGCTTTCGGTAAACTGCGGTTCCGCAGGACCCGGCGCACGGTCCGATTTTCACTCCATTGATCGTTTTTGAATATTCAGCGGGAAGGCTGGGAGCAGCCCCGTGTCGCAAAGTCGTTCCGTCGGAGTCGAGAAGAAGTACCGAGCAAAGCAGACCGGGATCCTGTTTCTCGATTTGCCTGCACAAGACTTCGAGAATTCTCGGCAGTGGGGACTGAGTGCGGATCATTCCCAACACGGTCTCATTGAGCAGCGGCAAAGCTCCGGATGCTGCCGGTTTGTCTTCTTTCGCCGTTCTCTGAACACCTGTGGACATGCGAGTCCTACCGCGGCTCAACCGGGTCAGGGAGGTTGGATCTCCCGCAAGCCATTATTCCTGAGTGGTACTGGGCGCCAAAGTTACTTCAGTAACAACGTGGATACAGATGTTGGGGGGCGGTGTGTCGAGATGCGCGAGCAACCATTGCTCCGCGCGGCGAAGTCTCGATCAACACATTGCGGATTCGCCCAACTTCGGCATGCACGGGGCTGCCATGAAATCTCGGCTCCGCTTGCCTCCAAATCACTGAACCTGTTGCGAGGCGAGTCGCAATGCTGCCGGCTTCGTTCCGTCTATATTTTTTTGCGGTTCGTCACGCGGCGATACCTGCGTTACCTGGTTTACGAGTTCCTGTTCCTCTGGCGAAAAATTTCGATATCGGCCCGATTCGACCTGCCGCCGCCGAGCCTCGGGGGGCATGGCCAGCAAAGCCTGAATCACGTTTCGCACTTCTTGCCGCGGAACCGTGTGTTGCTGGTAGTTCGACAACCAGTATTTTGCAGAATCGGTGTCTCCGGCCGTCTTGTGGCTGACGAACCTCATCGTCGGAGTATTGTTTACGCTGGGCGATCCTTGCGGCTCGCGATAGCTCGAATTCTGCCGCTCCGAGTTGTCATGCGTATATTGATTGCCACCATTATACCCATCCGGATCGGCGGGCGCATTCGCCGCCGGCCCATAATATGGATAATACGGATAGTAAGGATAGCCATAGGAATACGGATAGTAGGGGTAATAGTAGGGATAGCCATAGGCATACGGATAACCCGCCCAGTACGAACCCCATCCCCAACCAAAGCCAACGCCAACTCCCCATCCCGCGTAACCCCATCCTGGGTAACCCCAGCCGCGGCCGTACCCGCCCCAACCTCCGCGCCAGCCATAACCGCCCCATGCGCCACGCCCGCCAGCTCCGCCCCAGCCTGCGTGATACCCGCCGAAACCTCCTCCGACAAATCCGCCGCCGTGGAAGCCCCCGCCACCACCTCCGCCATGGCCTGCCGCGAATGACGACTCGGGCACGCAGATCAGGACCACCGAAGTGAGCACAATACAAAGAACTCGAAACAGGTTGGATTTCTTCATCTTAACTTCTCCGCCCTACCATTTATTAGTTTGATGATATTCCCGCCTCCCCGGTGGCTCAGAACTTTCGACGCTGCCACTTACATTGACCGCTCTTACACTGCAACGTATACTTTGAAAAGTTCTTCGTGTGGATGTCACTCATCTCTGCGAGGCCTATCACCTGACGCTGACGTCATGCTTTGTGTCACGACGCCACAAGGGGCGAGGGGCGGTTAGCTCAGCTGGTTAGAGCGCCTGCCTTACAAGCAGGAGGTCGCAGGTTCGAGTCCTGCACTGCCCACCAGTTCGGAAAGCCAGATCGGCGCGATAGAAATCCCCCTTTTTTTCACAGTCCGCAAAGTGTGGTGAATCAGTTCGCCACGATGGGCCGACTTTGCAGGGATCAAAGCCGCAGAGATAACCCGAAATTCGGACGTAATCAATTTGCCGCTTCGGGTTCCTTGTCGGGTTCCTTCTTGTTCTTGTCGCCCTTACCCACGATCTTCTTACCCAACTTTCCTATTCCCTTTCCGGTTCCTTTACCAACCTTGGCTGCGCCTTTTCCCGTGCCCTCTCCGACATCCTTGGCCGCGCCGCCCGCGCCTTTGCCCACATCAGTCGCGGCCTTGCCGGGATGCAAGGTAACCAGATTGCCCGCGCCTCCCGCGGTGCCTTTGCCCAGGCTTTCAGCACCCTTGCCAGCGCCTTTGCCAACGTCCTCACCGCCCTTACCGATTTCCTTGCCGGAGCTGGGCTCAGCATTTTGATTCGCGCCCTTCTGCGCGGATTGCGTTTGGGAGGTCTGCTGATCTTGAGGCGATAGTCGCGAAAACGCGGGCAGACTCAAGAAAATTAACGTGCACATGGCCGCAAAGATCGAATTGAATTTAGCCCTGATTTTCATTTTCTCCCTCCGGTTAAATCACACCCATATAAACACTATGATGATGGCGACCGGGAGAGGATTCGCACGAGCTTTCGAATTTTCCCCCACCGCGCTTGACCCTGAACGTGACTACAGTAGTTACGGTATTCACAATTCGACCTGCCGGGAGCGCCTCTTATCGCATCTTGGATTTCACTAGTTTTCGAGCTTGATCCGGCCCCTTCATTCCCAGCACCCTGTACTGTTCGCGGGAAAGGCTGTGGTAGTTCACAAAGAACTCCTCCAGTTCTCGGCAGAACTCCTTCCCCAAATCGTCAATAATTTTTATGTCCGCCCAACTGTGAGCGTCCCGCTCCACTGCCACGATCCGATCGTTTCGTTCTTTCTCTTCCTTGTCGCCCTGCTCGCCTTGGATCACACCAATCGGCCGGCAGGTCAACATGCAACCGGGAAATGCAGGCTCGTCCATCAGGACCAACACGTCCACGGGATCGCCATCATCAGCTATGGTCGAGGGAACAAACCCGAAGTCATACGGGAATGCCATTCCGGCAGGCAAGACCTTCTTCAGTTTGAAAATATGGTCGTCAGGATCAAACGCGAACTTGTTGCGGCTTCCTTTTGGCGTCTCGATAACCACCTGAAGGAATCGTTTATCTTCGGGATCAAAAGGCTTCAGACGGGTCGGATCAGCCAACCCATTTTTCTTGCTCATTTTCCCCTCCATCGAACAATCACGGATTGATGCGTAGAACACCGTAGGGTTTGTTTCTGTTTTGCAAACCCTTCCCTGCAACATTTCTTTTTGAAGGTTGAGCGAAACGCTCATCGACAACGCCAACAACCGATAGCAAAAGAAATCAAGGCACCCGCGGAAAAAAGAAGAACAACGAACAACAATCACCCTGATCGCGGAGGGAGCTGAAAAACAGCAAGTACGGGCGGAGGTTCGTCCACGTACTTGCCACGCCAGGGTCCTCAGTGTAACTTACATGGCCTGTAGATTCGTCAGATCTTCAGCCGACTGACTACGCAGCCTTCTTCTGCTGAGCTTTTATTTTCGCCCATCTCGCTCGCTGAAACGCCGCAATCTTCCTGCGGGCCGCCGCTGACATCGTTTGCTTCACCGGAGCCGAGGCCGTTGTTTTCAATGTCTCAACTGGCTGAGACTCTTTGCGAGCCTTTGCCCATCTCGCCCGTTGCGCCTGTGCCATCTTGCGCCGTGAAGCCTGCGATATGATTCGGGTCGGTTGGCTTACCCGCTGAACTGTTCCTGAACCGTTCAATGACTCGATTACTGAAATCGCTTGATTCAACTTCTCAACCTGCAATTGCGCTTGCTTGCGCTCAGCGCGAAGCTGCTGAAGCGCACCACTTAGGTTTCCCATTGTTCCCCCTCAAGATTGACAACGGAAGCTATTGTAATACGCCCAGAACGCCGCCTATAGCCCGATATAGCAAAAGGTTTTGTGGCGGGAAAGCGCGCTCGAACTGCAATAGTGAAGCGTTCTTGGCTTCGTATCTCAACACCAGAGGACCGCGGTCGCCACCAGCGCGCCACATGCTTCTCAAGCGCACCACATTCATATGGAACCTGTACTGATCTGAATTCGGTCTGCTACAATTCAGCACAGAGCATGGACAGATGCTCGGCGTCGCGATAGCCTGCGGACGGTTTTTGGCGGTTTTTCATACTGTCCATTTCGCACCGAAAACTAGTTATATTCGGTGGAACGGATTGAAGCAGGCGAAACGGTTGACAGCAAGAATTGACAGTAAACATGCGGGTTTGGTTCTAACCGTATGAAAAGCAAGTGGGGACGTAGTTCAGTTGGTTAGAACGCTGCCCTGTCACGGCAGAGGTCGCGAGTTCGAGTCTCGTCGTCCCCGCCATTCTTTTCAATCACTTGCAACCCCAACCTCCAGCAAATCAGGGGATGTTAGGGGACGATAAGCGCCGAACGAGAGTGGTTCCATCCGAGAACGGTT
>JBEKGG010000049.1:0-19665 GCA_050012915.1 Terriglobales bacterium
ATCCAACAGGTGATGGAGCGCATCGTCACGCAGACGATTCCGCAAGTTGTGATCAACAATCCCGCCGTGGACTGGAATCCGTACACCAACGAAGTCAAGCCCGCAGCCGCGAAAGACTCAGATGCGTCAACCACCAGCAATCTCCCGATCACCAATGCGCCGGAGCCTGACACGCGCTACGCCACATTGCTGAAAGATTTCCAGGCCGCCCGCAAAGCCGATCCATACTCTCCGACCGCCCCCACGCTCATCGATCGCCGCTTCGATGAAGACCGCGAGATTCCCGAAGCGCAGGTAAAAGCCATGCTGGAACAGGTGCTGAGTTCCCCGCTGGTGGCTCAAACCGCGCAGTTAATTCAAGTCCGGCTCGGCCGCCCACTCGAGCCCTTCGACATCTGGTACAACGGTTTTCGTCCCGGCAGCCAATACACAGAAGCACAACTCGACGAAATCGTAGCGAAGAAATATCCGACCGCAGAGGCGTATCAGAAAGACATTCCCAACTTGCTCACGAAACTCGGATTCGCTCCCGACCGCGCGCAGTACGTCGCCAACAACATCATCGTCGATCCGGCGCGCGGTTCCGGCCATGCCATGGGAGCCTCAATGCGATCCGAGAAAGCGCATCTCCGCACCCGCGTGGAAAAGAACGGTATGAACTATAAGGGCTTCAACATCGCCGTCCATGAAATGGGACATAACGTGGAGCAAACTTTCTCACTCAACGATAACGACTTCACCTTGCTGCAAGGCGTTCCCAACACCGCTTTCACCGAGGCGCTCGCCTTCGTCTTTCAGGGCCACGATCTTGAACTGCTCGGTCTTCCCGCGCCCGATGCCAAGAGCCAGGCAGAAAAAACCTTGAACGATTTTTGGGGAACCTACGAAATTGCCGGCGTCGCGCTCGTTGACATGGGCGTCTGGCACTGGATGTACGATCACCCGCAAGCCACTCCCAGACAACTCGACGCGGCCACCGTGCAAATTTCGAAAGACATCTGGAACCGTTACTACGCTCCCGTCTTCCACAAGAACGACGTCGTCCTGCTCGGAATCTACTCCCACATGATCGACTCGTTCCTGTATCTTCCCGATTACCCCATCGGCCACATGATCGCGTTTCAGATCGAACAACAAATGAAGAAAGCCGGCAGCATCGGGCCCGAATTCGAGCGCATGGCCAAGATGGGCCGCATCACCCCCGACCTCTGGATGGAACGCGCCACCGGAAAACCGGTAGGCCCAGAAGCCTTGCTCGAAGCCACAAAGCAAGCCCTGGTAGCAGCGAGACAGTAGGAAAAGTATTCCGATCTTGACGTCATCCTGAAGCCCCGCGTTTTCCAGCGGGGCGAAAGATCTCGCGCGGAGTGGCCCTAGCTCTCTCCGAACCAATGCACAAAGCCACAATGGAGAGACCGGCGTCCCCGCCCGTCCGCGGGGTCGCATGATCAACCCGCGGACCGCCGCCTCACCCACCACCGCAGAACCAAATGCGTAGGCCAATAAACCAACAACGGCACCAACAGCAAATAGGTCAACAAATAAACCATCCCCGGAACGAGATGCTGCTCGCGAAAAAATGGCCCACGCGCCCAGTTCACATCGTATTGCGGCCGCCAGAAATAATTGATTGGAACCACAACCCACGCAGTGAGCGTCTGATACTTCCAGCCTCGTTTGTCATAGCCCAGCCGCCAAATCGCCCACAGCAGCAGGGGCGGCACCACAACGTGAAACAAACCGAGCAGCCGCACCGACAGCGGCAGGTGAGGATCGAACATATATTCGGTCCCGCCGATAATATGCCGCCCACTCAAAACTGCCCCGGTTAAATCGATGATGTAGAGAGTTTGAAAAAGCAACAACCCGCAAGCCTGCCACGAAAACAGCAGCGGACTCTCCAACCAGAGCGCCGCCGCAATAAACAAGTTTCCCAAATCACAGAAGAATAGAAAGTTCTGCACTCCATACTGATGCCAGTAAACCGGCATCCATGCCAGCACCCAAAGACTCCAGCCAATCTTCAGCCAAAGCGGGATGCGCATGCCCGTCATTGTACGGGTCCGGCATATGGCTCGGTCTGGTCTTCTTTTTAATTAGGTGAGGTCATCCTGAAGCCCCGCGTTTTCTCCAGGGGCGAAGGATCTCGCGCGCAGTGCCAAGGTTTTTGTCCAATCCAAGTCGGTCCAAGATTCTGTCGCTGCGCTCCGGCGATCAGCCGAGGCGGCGTCTCCGCTTCGGCGCACCCGCTGGACACCACCTTTCGTAAGTGACGAGAGAGTCAAGGGTTTGGAATGGCCGTGAAAGTACCTACGTAACTTGATGCTCCTCACCACAGTACCTACGATTCTAGTATGAAGTACAGCGCCCTCTTATTCTGTCCTGACGAGAAAACCGCCCGCGTTGTCACCCAAGTCCTGAACGACCTGGAGTTTCGAGTAGAGCCTTGCAACGAGCCCTTCGCGGCAGTCAAGAGGCTGATGGCGGAGCACTTCGATGCCATCGTGGTGGACTGCGACAGTGAACAGAACGCGGCCCTGCTCTTCAAAAGCGCACACAACTCCGGATCCAATCAGTCGTCGCTCGCCGTTGCCGTTGTCGAGGGACAAGCCGGTGTTGCCAAGGCATTCCGCATCGGCGCCAACCTGGTTCTAACCAAACCGATTAATGTTGAACAATCCAAGGGAACATTGCGCGTTGCACGCGGACTGCTGCGAAAAACTGATGCGGCCAAACCCGCGAACGCGGTGCCCGCTGTTCAAGCGCCTCCGCGGCCCATTAGCAGCATCAACGCAATGCGTCCAGCCGCTCCACAAATTCCCCAGACAAAGCCGACATACTTGCCGCCGCAGCCGCCGCCGTCTCCGATTCCACCTGTCAGCTCCGCCCTCTTCGAGGTAGAAGCCGACCTTGGCCCGAAACCCGAGCCAACCGAAGCCGCGTTCCTCGAATCAATGCCGGACCCGATAGCAACATCTCGGACGGCAAGGGAGAATCCGTGGCAGCAGCTTCCGAAACCTTCGGTCGAGCCAATGGCCACAGGTCTTCAGCACGCAGCCGGGATCACGGATAACCCGGAAGTCGATCTTCCCGTAGCGAAGAAAACACTACCTTCGCACGTAGACGTTTCTGAAGCGCCCGTCAGCCCTGCCTCTCACAGCATCAGCATGTCGTCCGGTCAAGCGGCCGCAACCGCGCCGGCAAGAATAGTATCCAAACCACTCGACGAGCCCGAGCAGCCGGAAATACACGAAATTGAAGCGCCTGCTTTTGCATCCCTCGGCGGAATACCCACCGAGCCCGCATCCGGAAGCAGTAAGAAGACCATTTTGATCGCAGCCGCGATTCTGGTTGCAGTCGCGGCTGTCGGATATGTTGGCTGGACGAAAATGCAATCTCCAGGTGCGGCGTCTATTGCCCCATCTGTTTCTCCGCGAACCGCGCCGGCTCAGCCTCAACTTCCAGCAACTCAACCTTCGCAAAGTCCAGCGCAAAATGTGGCTTCCACAACAACGCCGTCACCGCAGGACTCCGCGCTCCCCATCGAGCAGGGCCCTGACATCACTCTTTCGACAACCGATACTCACCCTCCGGCTCCGAAAAAATCGACTGCCATCGTCGCGCCGAACACCGTAATTAGAACCCAGCCTGACGCGCAAACTACCGCGCCCCTGGTGGTCAAGAACGAAGCCCCGGCCCCAGTTCCGCCGACTCCATCTGAACCGGAGCAACCACCCGCACCCGGATCGCTGGATTCTTCCAACGCCAACAGTCAGGCGCTCTCCGGAATCATCAGTACGCCCGCGGCGACTATCCCTCACCAGTCCTCCCAGCAATTGAAGGTCTCGCAAGGCGTGTCGCAGGGACTGCTGATCAAGAGCGTTCCCCCCATATATCCTGCGCTCGCGAAGCAGATGCGGGTCCAGGGATCTGTCGAACTGATGGCTAACATTGGCAAAGACGGCAGCATCACCAGAGTGACTGTGCTCAGCGGCGATTCGGTTCTGGCGCACGCCGCAATCGACGCGGTCAAGCAGTGGAAATACAAACCATATTACCTCGACGATCAACCAGTCGAAATTCAAACTCAGATCACGGTAAACTTCAAGCTTCCGTAAAACCTCTGAAATCGTTCCGCGCGGCGCAGGGATTCAATCCTCGCGCCGTTTTGCTTTCTGTTCACCAAGCTATAATAGAGAGATGCCTGCCCGCTGAAATTCCTTTCTGCAGGTGATGGCGAAATCCAAAGCGTGACCGGGCTGAAAGCTGAGTGCCGACGGCTGAGAGCTTAATTCCCATGGACTTTAAACTAGTAAGCGACTACACCCCGAAAGGCGATCAAGCTACGGCGATCGAGTCTCTCACCAGAGGTTTGTTCGACCGCGAACAGCATCAGGTGCTTTTGGGCGTCACCGGCTCTGGCAAGACCTACACCGTGGCGAAGGTGATCGAGCAGCTGAATCGTCCGACCATCGTCATGGCCCACAACAAAACCCTCGCCGCCCAGCTCTATCACGAATTCAAAAACTTTTTCCCCCATAACGCCGTCGAATACTTCGTCTCTTACTATGACTTTTACCAGCCGGAGGCTTATGTGCCTGCGGCTGATCTTTACATTGAGAAAGAGGCGACCATCAACGATGAGCTGGACAAGCTGCGGCTCTCGGCCACGCGCTCGCTTTTTGAGCGCCGCGATTGTTTGATTGTGGCATCGGTGAGTTGCATTTATGGTTTGGGATCTCCGGAAGCTTATTACGGAATGATGTTGTTTCTGGAGAAGGGGCAGAAGATCAAGCGCGAAGAGATTACGCGCAAGCTGGTCGACATTCTTTACGAGCGCACCGATGGCGATTTTCGGCGGGGAACTTTTCGGGTGCGCGGAGACGTGATCGAGATCTTTCCTACCTATGACGACATGGCCTATCGCGTTGAATTATGGGGCGACGAGATTGAGGCGCTCTCGCAAATCGATCCGCTGTTTGGCACCGTGAAGCAGAAATATGTGCGGTTGCCTATTTATCCGAAAACGCATTATGTGATGAAGCCTGAGACTCGCAGCCGTGCTGTCGATTCCATCAAAGAGGAATTGAAGTGGTGGGAAGCCGAACTGGAGAAGCAGGGTCGCGTGGTCGAGGCTCAGCGGGTTCATCAGCGAACCATGTTTGATCTGGAAATGATCAAGTCCATGGGGTACTGCCATGGGATTGAGAACTACTCGCGGCATTTCACCGGGCGCCTTCCGGGTGAACCACCCCCAACTTTGCTGGACTATTTTCCCCGCGACTATCTGATGTTTGTCGATGAGTCGCACCAGACCGTGCCGCAGTTACATGGCATGTATCACGGCGATCGCTCGCGCAAAGAGACACTGGTCGAGTATGGCTTCCGTCTGCCTTCGGCGCTGGACAATCGTCCCCTGACCTTCGAAGAGTTCGAGCATCGCATGGGGCAGATGATTTATGTTTCGGCCACTCCGGGTCCGTATGAATTGACCAAGTCGGCGGGAGTGGTGATCGAGCAAATCATTCGGCCCACGGGCCTGGTCGATCCTCCGGTCGAAGTGCGTCCCGTCAAGGGACAGATTGACGACTTGCTGCACGAAATCCGCGAACGAACCAGCCGCGGCGAGCGCGTGCTGGTGACCACGCTGACCAAGCGCATGTCCGAAGACCTGGCCGAGTATTACAGCGAAGTGGGCGTGAAGTGCCGCTACATGCACTCCGAGATCGAAACGCTGGAGCGGGTGAAAATTCTGCGCGACCTGCGCAAGGGCGAGTTCGACGTGCTGATCGGGATCAACCTGCTGCGCGAAGGACTCGACCTGCCCGAAGTTTCGCTGGTCGCGATTCTCGATGCCGATAAAGAAGGCTTTCTGCGATCGAGCGGCGCGCTAATCCAGACCATGGGCCGCTGCGCCCGCAACTTAAATGGGCGGGCCATCCTTTACGCCGACCGCATGACCGACTCAATGAAAAAGGCTATGGGCGAAACCGACCGCCGCCGCGCCATTCAAGAAGCTTACAACGCGGCCAATGGGATCACGCCCGAGTCCATCGTGCGCCCGCTGGAGATGTCGCTCGCCCGCATCGTCGAGGCCGACTATACCGACCTAACCGCCGGCGAGAGCGAGGGCATCCCCGAATTCAAATCCCAGGAAGAGTTGGATGGCTATGTGCGCAAGCTGGAAAGCGATATGCGCGAAGCCGCAAAGCGATTTGAATTCGAGAAAGCCGCGAAGCTGAGGGATACGATTAAAGAACTGAGAACCAAAGAATTTTTGTTCGCGTAAACCGGGTGCCTCAGGTCTCGCCGAGACCCGGGGCCCGTCGTGATCAAGAGCGCTCCATAAGCTCCAGTGCCTCGTCATTAATCCGCTGAGGCAAGCGCGCGACCTTATCCCAATCCACGAATGCGTACGTTTGTCGCTTGTCCCAGTGAAACACGATCTTCGTGTTACACTGTTTTCGTGCCTTCGCGTAATCGCTTAAGAAATGTCACCGTGACTCTGGAAGAGAATGTGGCCCGGTGGGCCCGCATTGAGGCTGCTCGCCGCGACACCAGCGTTTCGCGGCTGCTCGGAGCTCTACTGAAGGAGCGCATGTCGGCTCAGGACGGATCCCCAGCGAAGGCTGCGGAGCGGTTGGCGACCTTCGGGGCCCGCCATAAGTTGTCATTGCGCGGCCTTAAAATCAAAGATCTGATCAATGAAGGCCGCCGGTGAGCAGGTTCGTCCTGGACGCATCCGTGGTTTTGACCTGGTGCTTTCCGGACGAAAACTCGCTCATAGCCGAGCATGTGGCCAACCTGTTCAGGGAAGAATATACGGCGATAGTGCCCTCGTTATGGCCGCACGAGGTTTTGAATGCCTTGCTGGTTGCAGAAAAGCGCAAGCGCATTTCCAGAGAATTACTTCGAAGTTTCCTCGATGACCTAGCGAAACTTCCAATTGTGCTTGAACCGTCTCCCGCCGGAGTTGTCTTTGACAGTATCCAGCAATTGAGTCGCCAGCACGATCTGACGGCGTACGATGCCGCTTATCTGAATCTGGCCTTGGAAGGCGGTCTCTCACTTGCCACCCTCGACGATGCGTTAATGCGGGCGTGCAAGAAGGCGCGTGTCGGATTGGTAAAGGCCTGACCTTCGCCGACTTGCCGACCTCCCCGTCCAAAAACTATTTCAAAGGGACCATCCGTCCGCCTTCAGAGCTAGCGCCGTGGAAGCAAGAACGCGAGCGGATTCGCCAAAATTTCTCGTCCGACTTCGCGCAAGAAACGGCGAGATTGTTTCTCCCCGATGTTGCGGGCACGCACCGCCAAAAGAAAACTGAGCGCAAACGACGTAACGATATTCAGAAGGCCGACCATCGCGATGCCCGAGAATGCCAGAACCACGTCTTGCCAATCTACATGCCCATACACATGCCCAGCGTCGAGCGCGTAGCCCAGACTCGCGGCTGCGAGGGTGACATGGCGAACCTCAAGAGGAATTCCGAATAGCTCGAAAATCACTGGCACTGCGCCGAGCAAGAAGCCCAGAACAATGTATCCGATCGATCCGGCAGCATGGTGCTCCGCCCAATTCGCCAGCTTCGCGGCCCCCTTTGGCCCAAGCCGGTCTCGAATGCGAAGACTGTTCGAGATCGCTCTCGACGTTTTGTGCAGAGCGATGTAATTCGCGGTCCATCCCGTGGCCAGTGAAGACAGCCAGAGAAAGCCGCCGGTCACGATGGCGAAAACAATCGTCATCGAGCTGTGCGGAAACAGCATGTGCACGCCATGTTCAGCCTTCTCCGGATTAAGAAAAGGGTGTCCAATCGCCACCATGAAAAGTCGATCGACCAGGATCGAGACAGGCACTGCCCCAACCAAATTGCTGATAGTAACGATAAATTGGGTTTTGGAAATCGCTTTTAAACTCGCCATATGATCTTTTGCGGGATCTTCCATGGCGTCTACCAGTGTGGCCGCGGTGGCGCCAGGCATTTTCGAAGCAAGCAGAAATCCTCCAGCTTGCATCAGCAGGAAGCTGATCACATAGTTCATCGAAAGAGCGAAGGCTAAAAGCATGGGAGCGTGAATCGCCGACGAAATTGCGTACTTGAATAAGGCGGTGAACGATGTGATGACTCCGGCAACAACTGCTCCCCAGCCCATAGCTCTCCATTGCTCGGCATTGCGCGCGATGTAGTGCTTGCCCACGCGTCCAGTTCTCTCAACCACGCTTCGCGCGAGGCGGCGAGTGCTGGCGCTGAGCACGGTCCGAATGCGGCGTTGCGAGGCAAAACCGTGCACGATTACGATCGCTAGTTTGCCGCCATCCGAACCGGATTGTTCGAGCCCGATGACTTGCTGAATTCTCCCCAGCAGCGAGCGCAGCAGGCGTACCCGGAACACCAAGTCCGCAGACGAACCTTTTTCCTCGATCCGCCGGTGCACCGACTGCAGTTGCGCGTCACAGTTGGCGCGCTGTTCTTCCCAGCGATGGAAATCTTCGGGATGACGGACCACGTGCTCCACCACGGAGGGAAGATTGAAGAAGCTCGACTTGGTTATATCTTCGTCATCGCCGAATTCGATCAAGTCGCGCGACAATGCGATATTCGCAGCCCGCAGCGCGAGAATCTTGCAACTGGCAAGAATGGAGGATGGGGAAGGCCGGAACACGTCGGCCCACGAAGCCACCACTGAATCGGGCAAGGTACTCAGCCAGCGCGCATCGGATTCCTTGAAGTTTAGGGAATCCATCAATACGTAAAGGTCCCCATCGACCTCATCCACGGGCAATAAATGTCGGAGGGCCCTCGCCAGCAGTTCGCGCAACAGGAAGGCCTCATTGGGCAGGCCCGCTTCCGAAATTACGCGTACGTATGAGTGGTGTGACCAGAACTCGCGCAGCGCTGAATGAATAGCGTCGCAGTCGGGACGGCTCTCAATCGCCGCCGTGAGACGTAACAGCGCTTCGCTTCGCGCCTCGACAGGGATGTCGAGAAACATGCGAAGCAGTTGGTAAACCCGCGTAGCCTGCTCTCGCGAGGATAAACCCTCGAGCGCTACCAGATCGTCGACTGCGAATGGAATGGGACTACCTCGGCCTCGAAAGAGTGAAGCTAGGATACAAGGTCGTGGTCATTTCCGAAAACCGCCCACGAATCTAGTAGGTGCGAACCAGCCTGAGAAGAGCGCGGAATCAAAATAAAAAAGCTCGACACGCATTCGTGATGCCGACGTATCGAGTTTGAATTCAAAGGTAGAAATTTGGCCGACCGGTTTTGCGCTCAGGTCAGAGCTAGCGACGTCCCCGGCCCGCCTGAAGCCTCAGCAGTGCGGCGACTAGCGCATCGATGTCCTCACAAGTGTTGTAGAACGCTAGCGACGGCCTGACCGTAGCCTCAACTCCCATGCGGCGCAAGATCGGTTGAGCACAATGATGGCCGGATCGCACCGCGATGCCCTCCTGGTTGAGCGCGACCCCGACATCTTCGGTGCGAACCTCGTCAAGCACGAAAGACATCACGCTGGCCTTCTCGCGTGCTGTCCCGATCAAGCGCAAGCCGGGTACCGTGAGCAGTTTCGCCGTGCCGTAATTCAGTAGCTCATGCTCGTAAGCGGCGACGTTTTCCATTCCGATTTCGCTCACGTAATCGATCGCAGATCCCAGACCAACCGCGTCGGCAATGTTGCCGGTGCCCGCCTCAAAACGTGCCGGGGACGGCTGATACGCCGTTTTCTCAAAGGTCACGTCGGCGATCATGTTGCCGCCGCCCTGCCATGGCGGCATGGCGTCAAGCACATCGAGTTTTCCGTAGACTACGCCGATTCCCGTGGGCCCAAAAACCTTGTGCCCGGAGAATACGTAGAAGTCGCAGTCGAGAGTTTGCACATCCACCGGCATGTGGGAAACAGCCTGTGCGCCGTCGACCACCACGCGAGCGCCATAACGGTGCGCGATCTCAACCATCTCGCGTGCCGGCGTGATGGTACCGAGAGCGTTCGACACCTGGCTAAATGACACGATCCGCGTGCGAGGACCAAGCAGCTTTTCGTATTCTTCAAGAATGATTTCGCCGCGATCATTCACCGGAGCCACGCGCAGGCGAGCGCCTTTTTCCGAACAAAGCATCTGCCAGGGAACAATGTTGGCGTGATGCTCCAGCCAGGTAATAACGATTTCGTCGCCCTCACGAATATTGCGCCGGCCCCAAGCCTGCGCAATCAGATTGATGCCTTCGGTTGCGCCGCGCACGAAAATGATTTCGCGGGTTGATGATGCATTCAGGAAGCGTCGAGACTTCTCGCGCGCGCCTTCGTAAGCGTCCGTTGCGCGCGCTGCAAGTTCGTGGGCGGCGCGATGAATGTTGGAATTTTCGTGTCGATAAAAATCCGAAATACGATCGATGACTGCGTTGGGTTTCTGCGTCGTCGCCGCGTTATCGAGCCAGACCAGCGGCCGTCCATGCACACGCTCTTCAAGAATTGGGAAGTCGCGGCGGATGAGCTTGGCGTCGAGCGGACGCTTCGCTTGCCCCAGCTCTTGCGGCACGAGGTCGGGTCGAAACTCGAAGGCCTGAAGTCCCGAAGTCGCAGTGGCTTCTTTAGACTGCGTTCCCTGCGGCGCGATCTCTGTGCCTGCAACATCCCCTGCAGCGGGAATGTTCGGAAGCGGAGCTGCTTTACGCAGGTCCGCTTCTGTCGATGGGACTGTCGGAGTTGTAGAAGGAAATGCTGGAACGCCTGGAGCGGACTGCACGCCGGGCACTCCAGGGAAAGAAAACAACTCACTCAACGACGGCAACGATGTTGCCGCGCCGGGATACGCTGCGTGTCCGGTTTCGGCGAAAGTTTCGGACGAACCGGATGGGCTGGTTGACGAGATCCCACGCAGCTCAGGCGACGTGTTTCCCGGCACCGCCGGCGTGACCGCTTTCACGTCGTGAGGCTGAGCCAGGCCGGCAGCGGTGGTGTGTGTGGCATCCGGTGGCGCGGCCGAGGGCGACGTCGGCGGAGCCGGAGGGTTGGGTATGGTCTCAATGCCGGAAACATTGGGCATCGCGGGTATGCGAGGAAAAGAAAACAGGTCGTTGATCGGGGGCAATACCGATGCAGCTCCCGGCGACGTTCCCTTTTCGCCCTCCACAAAGTAAGGAGCGGTGCCGGGCATGGTCGGTGCGCCCGCAGGAGATTGAGGAACAGCACTCACATCCGCGCCTCCGGGCACGGATGTCTGCGGTGACGCGAGCAGCGACGGCATACCTGGAAATGAAAAGAGTTCGTTTCCCGAGGGCAGCGTAGGAGCAAGCGCGAAAGGTGAATGCATCCCCTCAGCGAAAAATCCCTGAGGAGAGCCCGCAACCGGCGGCGCGGGCGCTGTTCCCAGAGTACCCGGAACCAGAGCCGTTGCGCCCGCCAACGATGCAGCAATCGCCCGCAGATCCGACTCGGACAGCGGCCCCAGTGGCGTAGACGGAGGTGCAGCCGGAATACTCGGAGCTGATTCGAATCCGTGCGCACCTTGAACCGGGAGCATTTCCTCCGTGAACATCACGGTGGGAATTTCCTCCGATTCGACCTCCGGCGAAGCAGCGAATTCCTCGACGCTGTCTCCGTTTGCAAGATCCTTCGGCATCGCGAGAAAGAACTCGTTCGCCAGCCTTTCCAGCGTCGCCGGATCGGGCAACGGAATTGTGCTGAACGGCTGCTTACGCACTCCTTCGGCACCCCGCCCTGCCGACTTCGAAGCGCTCGATTTCGGCCTGCTCGCCCCGTTGCCCGACCCGTTATTTGTACTCGTAGTATTTGTCGACATGCACGTTCTCCAGTACGCCGAGTGCGTCTTGAGTCAAAACGACGATGGAGCAGTAGAGAGAAATTAGATACGATGCGATCGCTTTATGGTTGATGCCCATGAAGCGAACCGACAAGCTGGGAGACACTTCACCCGGAAGTCCCGGTTGAAAGAGGCCGATCACGCCCTGCTTCTTCTCGCCGGTGCGCAGCAGAAGGATATCAGTGGTCTCAGCTTTAACCGGCAGCTTGGGGCACGGTACCAACGGAATCCCGCGCCAAGTCATAAAGGGAGAACCGAACATGGTAACTGTCGGCGGCGGAACACCGCGACGTGTGCATTCGCGGCCGAAAGCCGCAATCGCCCGTGGATGAGCCAGGAAAAAGCTCGGCTCTTTCCATACTTTCGCAATCAGTTCATCAAGATCGTCGGGAGTGGGCGCGCCGTGCCGCGTCTTTATTTTCATCTCCGGCGCCACGTTGTTGAGTAAACCGTACTCGTTGTTGGTGATGAGTGCCATTTCCTGGCGCTCTTTAACCTTTTCAATCATCAGCCGCAATTGCTCGCGGATCTGATCGTGCGGGCTGCGATACAAGTCCGAAATGCGGGTCTGCACGTCCAAAACGCTGGTTACGGCATTCAGCGCGTACTCGCGCGGTTTCTCGTCGTAATCCACATAAATTTCAGGTAAATCAACTTCGTCGTCTGGGGCGCATTCAATGGTGCGCGTTCCGGGGCGGGTAGGTTTGACTTTATTAAGCCGGTAAACGCCGGCCTCGACCGGTACCCAGGAAAGGAAAGTGATCAGCCAACGCGGCGTGATCGCCTCCATCATAGGCACGGTTTTGGTGACGGTAGCGAGCTGCCGAGCCTGTTGCTCGGTCAGCGTACGACGAACTTCTGCTGTCGCCATTTGATTATCTCCTTGGCACTGAGGGAATCAGATTGTCACAACTCATCGCAGCTAACCGCCCTGCGCAAGAACCATCCGAACGAGCGGGAATTCGCCCGTTCGTTCCCGGCAAAATGTCGGCTGAATCAGACAAAACTTAACGGCTAACTATCGGGATGGGATCAGTATAACGCACCCCACGACTCTCCTGCCTGTGATTAAATTCAAAAAGTAAAACGCTTAAATCATAAAGTTTCGTTCTGTGCTGTCTGCTACACGGGCAGTCAAATTTCTGTGACAACTTCCACACCCGCCTGCTTGGCTACTTTCAGATAGGAGCACCTGGGCTGTTGATTTGGCGTCGACAAGAATCTCTAGCCGCCACTTCCGAACGCAAGTGATTTTACAAAGCCGATGGTTAACAAAATATCGCCGCAGCTCATCGAGCCTGGTTGTTGACCAACCAATTTTAAAGACGTCTAATCGGCTGGTTTCGTCATTGACCACTGCTTATTCACAAAAACTTTGACCACCGAGAATATAATGCGTTCCGCACGACGGGAGGGTTTATGAAACTGTCTATCAAGACGCTGCTATTTTTGCTGAATCTCTGGCTGGCGATCGCCGTTACCGCCCACGCAGCCGATGCGCCAGGGCTGGTCTTCAAGTTCAGAACTGTCAACGTCCCCAGATCCACGGGGACTTGGGTTCACGGCATCAACAATGCGGGCGTAATCGTCGGACCCTATACAAACAAGGCCAACGTCTGTGGCAGCTTTATTCTCGACGGTGGAAAGCTAACCAAGCTTAATGATCCCAAAGGCACCTGCACCCAAGCCAACAATCTCAACCCCAACGGACCTGTTTCAGTCGTCGGCTCCTACCAGCCCCCGAGCAGAGGAGGGGCACCCGAAGGATTCTTGTACGCAAAGGGCAAGTTTACGGATATTCCTGGCCCCGCCGGTGCAACTTTCTCCATCGCCAACGGGATCAACGATAAAGGCGATATAGTTGGCGTCTACATAGGTGCCGATGGCGCTGTGCATGGGTTTCTGCTAAGCGGCGGAAAGTATAAGACGATCGACGTTCCCGGCTCCACCTTCACCGACATAACGGACATCAACAACGCCGGACACATGGCTTTGTATTGGGTCGCCCAGGACGGAACAAACAACTCCTCCATCTACGACGGCAAGTCTTACAAGACGATCAATGTTCCTGGCGCGCAAGTTTCCTATGCCCTCGCCCTGAACAACGCCGATGATGTGACATATGTCTGGTACGACGCTGCCGGCGATGACCACTCCGCCTTGTGGCACAAGGGAATCATCTACAAATTTGATCCTCCCAAAGCTGTCGGAAGCTTTGCCTGGGGCATCAACGATGAAAACGAAATTGTCGGAGGCTACGCGTTAACGAATAATGGAGAGGTGTCGGGCTATGTGGCAACCTACAAATAACGTTTCGGCGTAAGTGCCCGTTAGCCTGTTGCTGATGACTGAACGCCCGTCATTGTGTTGATTGCGATTTCGCTGGCTTGACGCGGGTTTCCTTTCCGCTCACGAACACTTTCATGGAGCTCTCGCTTTCGCCCGACTCGTCGGTGTACTCAAAGGAGTCCTTTGAAACAAACTTCATGATGAAACGTGTGTGATAGACCTTTCCGAACATGGTGCTATCGCCAAGCCAGGTCCATGTGTCGCCGCTCACCGTACCACTCTTGTTTTCTATTGCCCCCGAACTGTCAACTGCGTGATATTGGTAAATCTTGGCAGTCGGATCGTAAAAGACGAAGGAAGTGTCAGTATATTTCTTTGCGCCCATGTGGAGTACTGTCGTGCAGATCACCGCAAATCCGTCGGCCGCCCATCTGCAATCGTCGGTGCCGGTGTATTTCATCGCTGGCGAGTTCGGCCCCATGACCCCGGCTTTCAATTCGTCTTCGATCGTGAACCTGCCGACCATCACCGCGAGCTTCTGGACTTCCGGGCCTGGGCCATGCTTCGGAGGCGTCGTCTGAGACTGATCGCCAGCGATTACGACCGAAGCGCACGCCAGCACAAATGAGAGCAACCTTTTGGGACCACGCATTGGATTCCCCCTTTCAGAGGTACCACGGATGCTAGCACAAAACACACGGGAATTAGGAAGCGCCAATAGGTGACGTTAAGTCCCATAGCGACAGTTCAGTGGACGCTCCGTGCCCGACAGTGTTGTGGGCCGGATCGAGCAACCCAGCGTTGGAGTCGGGGTAAAGCAACTTCGGGGCGCGGCGTTTGGAAGCTGTCCTTCCCTGCTCCCCAAGCATTCACTTCAGGCCGAAGGCGTAAACCTTGAAGTCATCCGAGCCGACATACATCACCCCATTCGCTACCACCGGCGAAGTACCCACACCGCTGCCGGCGGCGTACCTCCATAGCTTTCTGCCTGTCTTGGCGTTCAGGGCGTACACATGGTCGTCCTCGGAGCCAATATAAACCACCCCATTCGCCACTGCGGGCGAGGAATAAACATAGTAGCGGGTCGGGTAGCTCCATAGCTTAGCGCCGGTGCTGGCCTTCAGGGCGTACACCTCGGAATTGGAAACATCGCCAAAGTAAACCACGCCATCCGCCACCGCCGGGGAGGAAGCCAATTCGCCAGGAGTTTCGTTGTTCCAGAGCAGGTCGCCGGTGCTGGCCTTCAGCGCATACACACCAGTGTCCCCGGAGGTGACATAAACCACTCCGTCCGCGACTGCGGGCGATTCCATCTGATCGCCGGTGAAGTAGCTCCACAGAAGGTCGCCGGTGCTGGCCTTGAGCGCGTACAACTTGCCCAACGTGCCGACATAAACCACCCCGTTCGCCACGGCAGGCGAGTACGCCTCCGGTTCGCCAGTGTCGTAGCTCCATAGCTTGGCACCGGTCTTGGCGTTCAGGGCGTACACATTGTCGTCCGCCGAGCCAACGTAAACCACCCCGTTCGCCACGGCAGGCGAGGAGATCACATAGCTGCCAGTCGGGTAGCTCCACAGCTTGGCTCCGGTGCTGGCGCTCAGCGCGTAAACGCTATAGTCATCCGAGCCAACATATGCCACCCCATTCGCCACGGCGGGCGAGGACTCCACAGGGCCGCCAGTGGCGTAGCTCCACAGCTTGGCTCCGGTGCTGGCCTTCAGCGCATAAACGTTGGTGTCGTACGAGCCGACATAAACCACCCCATTCGCTACTGCGGGCGAAGACTCGACATAGTTGCCCGTGCTGTAGCTCCACTTCCGCTTGAGGTTCCGAACCGTCTTGACGCTGAGCACCTTCTCACACGGGTTCCAGCGCTCCATGTTGGTCCTGTGGAATTCCGTCCACGGAGTGTGGACTCCGCACGTTGGCTTCTGGCCCCATGCCCGAGACGCGAAGCAGGCAGACAAGATCAAAACCGCAGCGCTGATTCGTTTCATGAGTGAACCTCCAGAAAACAACTTGTCTGACGGAAAACCGAGAACGAGTGCGACACAATCTTGTTCGCCTTACGAGGGTTTGTCAATTATGCAAAGAGTTGCAGCTCTGGGTAGTAAAGGCGGTTGACTTGTGATCGCTGTTGTAGCACCGCCATTGAACTTATTGACCCAGACCAGTCGATTTTTCAACGAGTGGAATGCCTATTGACGCCAAGTTGGTTTCTATTCTGTCGATGTTGTTTACTGACTTACTGGATATTGGTCGCTAACTTATGACGGCCTTGGCTCCCGGCTCCGGCTGTCGGGGTGAGCCGCGAAACAGGGTGCCTGCCGGCTTCACTCTCGCCCAGGCTTTTTCGTCGCTGAGGGAGGAACTGGGAGCGCGAACCGGATGCGCTCGCGGATGAGTTGTTCAAGGTTGAGGAAACACTACGCGCTGGCCGCGACCGCGTGCGCCTTATAGAACATTTTTTTCGCCTGCGCGCGAATTTCATCCAACCGCGCCTGCAATCTTCGTATTTCGGAATCGAGTTCGTTGAAAGTCGCGCATTGCGACGTCATCAATTTCTCAGCTTCAGGTCCCCGATCTTTCAGGTACACGCAGGCGGATGGTCGTCCGGTTTCTGGATCGTCTTCGAGATACAAAAGCTCAAGATCGGCGGGGCCGGACGAGTGTCCCTCACTTACCGCACGCTCGAGCACAAATGGGAGCGAAGCGGATGCGGTTTGATCCTCCGCCTCGGGCACTCCCGCGGCCGCCGGGGCAGGCGAAGCGCGTTCCGCAACCTTACGAATAAGGAATGGAGAACTATCGGTTCCATCGTTGCACCACTCTAAGTTAGAAGTCGACTGACTCGGTTTGCAGGTTACGTCGTAGATCTCGCCGTCAGGACTGGTGACTTCGAATTTGCCGCTCTTGCCACGCAAGGCTAGCCCAACATCGTAGGTGGCAATGGTCTCACCGACCCGCATCATGATTCTCCTTATTCAGAGAACTAACGGATTCACCGAGAATCGCGCAGCGGGTTTAGACCGCGCAAGTAGTAATCCTGATTCCAAGCGGGCGAGATGTCATTCAATGATGCTCAAACGATCGGCAGGCAAGAGACACAACCGCCGAGCTTGCAGCAGAGGGTAAAAGGTTGGAGGAACACCGACGAAGGCGCTGCTTCTGTTAGGACGCGCCCGCGGCCATTGCCTCCGCTTTATAAAACTTCTTCTTGGCGCGAGCGCGGATCTCGTCCAGTTCCGCGTGCAGGCGTCGAATCTCAACGTCAAGCTCGTTGAAGCTCAGACAATGAGCAGTGACCAACTTCTCGGCCTTAATCCCGGCGTAGTCCTGCGTGCCGCCCGCCTTCAGGTAAACACACGCCGAGGGCTGCTTCGTCCTGGAATCGCTCTCCAGGTACGAGAGATCGAGACTTGAGGTTTCCATGATAAGGCGATTATCCCATAAGTCTCTGGGAATGCCGCCAACCTGATTTTCCACAGTCTTGCCATGGCGGGTACCAAGGTCACATCGCTTTTGGAATCGTTAATTTATTAGGCTGCTGGAAGCGCGCCTTCCGCGAAAATCGCGGCTTCCTCGCGATCTGCTAAACGGCATGAAGAGGCCCTGCCATGCCCATTACGCCGATGGACTATATGGTATACTTTCGGTCCAATTCAACACTCCTCGGACGCGCTGGTTAGGAGATCAACACCCATGCTATGGACGGCCGAACCAACCTTCTACGCTTCACCAAAACTTGCCATGCAGGCTCCGGCCGAGAAACTGGCCTACGTAGCGGCGCTTAGCGCGGATGGCTCGCAACCCGATGCTCTACTCGTGGTTGACGTTGATCCCGAGTCGAAGCGACAGGGCGAAATCGTCGGCCGGGTTGACATGCCCAACGTCGGAGACGAACTGCATCACTTTGGCTGGAACGCGTGTAGTTCAGCCCTCTGCCCCTACGCTCCGCATCCCCATGTGGAGCGACGCTATCTGGTTGTGCCTGGCCTCCGCTCTTCGCGAATTCACATCATCGACACTAAGCCCGATCCTCGCCAGCCCAAGATCGTGAAGGTCATTGAACCGGAAGTGCTTGCCGAGCGAACCGGCTACAGCCGACCACACACAATTCACTGCGGACCTGATGGCATCTACGTCAGCGCTCTTGGATCGCCAAGCGGCGACGGTCCCGGAGGAATTTTCGCTTTGGATCACTACACGTTTGAGCCGCTCGGAAGATGGGAAGTGGAGCGTGGCCCGCAGTATTTTGGCTACGACTTCGCCTGGCATCTGGGATATGACGTTGCCGTCACGAGCGAGTGGGGCACGCCGAACATGGTTGAGAATGGCGTGAATCCGGAGCTGCTGTTGGCAGGCAAGTACGGACACAGCCTTCACTTCTGGGATCTGCGCAAGCGGCGTCACGTTCAGACAGTGGACCTGGGCGCGGAGCAGCAAATGGTTTTGGAGTTGCGCCCGGCTCACGATCCGACCAAAGCCTACGGCTTCGTTGGAGTGGTTACATCTTTGAAAGATCTTTCGAGCTCCATTTGGTTGTGGCATCGGCCGAACGAAGCATCGAACGGAAAATGGCATGTGAAGAAAGTGATTGAGATTCCCGCTGAGCCGGCCGATCCCGATCAACTCCCTCCTTTATTAAAGGGCTTCAAAGCAGTTCCTCCGCTGCTCACCGACATCAATCTTTCGGTCGACGATCGTTATCTCTATGCGTCGTGCTGGGGCACGGGAGAGATGCGTCAATATGATGTTTCAGATCCCTTCAATCCCAAGCTCACCGGTTCCGTACACATTGGAGGAATCGTGCGACACGCCGCGCATCCCAACCAGCCCGCGGAACCTTTGAACGGCGGACCGCAAATGGTCGAAGTCAGCCGTGACGGACGCCGCGTTTATTTCACCAACTCACTCTATGCCGCGTGGGATAAGCAGTTTTACCCTGAGGGCATCCGAAGTTGGATGGTCCAACTCGACGTCAATCCAAACGGTGGAATCGCTCTAAACCCGAATCTGTTCGTGCACTTCGGCGATCTCCGCGGACATCAGGTGAGGCTCGAAGGTGGCGACGCTTCGTCGGACTTCTACTGCTATCCTTAATTTGTTATCGATGATTTCCTTTTCATGATTCACGCTTGGCCCTGGGTGCTGTTGGGATTGCTCGGGGCCTATCACGGCCTGAACCCGGCCATGGGCTGGCTGTTCGCCATGGCTATTGGTCTTCAGGAAAAAAGCCGGGCGGCAGTTGTGCGAGCTTTGCTGCCGATCGCCTTAGGGCACGCCGCGGCAATCAGCCTCGCCATTCTCGTCTTACGTTCCATTCAAAATGTTTTTCCTCTGCGCACTCTCAAGCTGATCGTGGCGACAATTCTTTTCGCTTTGGGAGCTTATCGAATCTTCCGCGCAAGTCATCCGCGCGGCGCCGGAATGCGAGTCGGAGCCAGGGATTTATTTGTCTGGTCATTTCTAATGGCCTCCGCCCACGGAGCGGGACTGATGCTCGTGCCCATTCTCCTGGCCGAACCTATGCCCGGCATGGGCCACCCTTTG
>JBEKGG010000050.1:0-20377 GCA_050012915.1 Terriglobales bacterium
TACCAGACTTATCATCTCCCCGCAAAAACTACAGTGGCATGGCTACCATTCGACACCATCGACGCAGCGGTCGCACAGGTCGCAAAGCTGGTCGATCTCGGAGCGCAGGCAGTCGAGTTGATGATCGCTTCAGCGCTGACCGCGGCTTCCAAATTGATGAAAGGCACGCCGAAGTATTGGAAAGATCTCAATCCGAAGAACGCGGCACTACTGGTTGAATTCGGCTTTGATAGCGAGCAAGAACTTGCGGCGATCGAAAAAAGGGTTCAGGACGCTCTGCGCGATGTGACAATGCTGCAGCCGTTGGAATTCGTTCGCGAAGCCGAAGCCATCGAGCTTGCCTGGCACATTCGGGATGGCCTCCTCGGTATCGTCGGGGAAATGCGTCCGCAAGGCACCAACCTCATCATCGAAGACGTTTGCTTTCCGCCAGCACAACTTGCGAATGCGACTCGTGACTTGCTCGGTCTGCTTGCGAAACATGGATATGAACCTTCGGCCGCGGGACATGCTGCTTATGGAAACCTGCATTTCGTGATGATTGCGCAACTGAGCGAAGAGGCGAGTCGCAGGCAGTACGACGGCTTCATGCGCGACCTGGTTGAGTTGGTGGTGGATAAATATGACGGCTCTTTGAAGGCGGAGCATGGAACAGGAATCAACATGGCTCCCTTTGTCCGGCGCGAATGGGGCGACAAGCTCACGGACCTGATGTGGCGCGCAAAACACCTTCTTGATCCGCACGGAATCCTGGCTCCAAATATTTTGCTGAGCAGCGATCCGCAGATTCACCTGAAGAATCTCAAAACCACTCCAGCGATCGAAGACATTCATTCCGCTTCTCATTGCATTGAGTGCGGCTTCTGCGAACCGGTGTGCCCCAGCCGTAACGTGACGGTCACCCCGAGACAACGCATCGTTCTTCGTCGCTGCAGCATGAGTACGAATACGACGCTATCGAGATGTGCGCTGTGGACGGTACCTGCGCCGATGTCTGTCCCATCGGAATCAATACAGGCGCCCTGATCAAACACTTCAGGAAGATGCAGCACTCCGTGGGTGAGGAAGAAATTGCGCTCGATGTGGCCAGAAAGTGGGCCGAAGTGGAGAAGCTGGCGCGTCATGGCGTCAAGGCGGCCGATGTCGTGCAAACTATAACCAGCCCTCATCTGCTTGAGGCCCTGACTGATGTGGCTCGCAGCCTTGTCAGCACGGATCTGGTCCCCACCGTAGCTGGCCCCATGCCGCACGCAGCTCCCGCCGACCTTCCCCGAACCAGACGTGAGGGTACGGCAGCCGTATATTTTCCTGCGTGCATCAATCGCATCTTTGGCAGGGACAACACCAAGCCCGCATCGCCGGCCCTTCCTGAGACGTTTGTGGCTCTCTCTGCACGCGCGGGCAAGCCTCTCTGGATTCCCGATGATGTGAGAGGTCTGTGTTGCTCGACGCCGTGGAGCTCCAAGGGATACAAGCGCGGGCAGACATGGATGTCGGAACAGATGAGCGATGCGCTGTGGCGCTGGAGCGACGGAGGAAAGTTGCCGGTCGTGGTGGACGCTGCTTCGTGCACCCTCGGTCTTCAAGACGACCTGTTAGAGCATCTCGACGATGAACGTAAGAACCGACTGAAACTTGTCACCATTGTCGATTCGATTGCTTGGTGCAAAGATCTTCTGCCCTCACTGAGCATTCACAAAACGATTCCCAAAATCCTCGTCCATCCCACCTGTTCGATGACGCACCTCGGCCTCAGTGAGACCCTCCTTGAAATCGCGAGTGCGCTGGCTGACAGCGCTGAAATTCCGTTGGGAACCACTTGTTGCGGAACTGCCGGCGACCGCGGCCTGCTGCATCCCGAACTTGTTCACTCCGCCACCCGCGACACACTCGTGCAAATCCAGAGCTCCGGGGACGACACCTGGTTCGTTTCGGCAAATCGAACTTGCGAGTTGGGTATGCGCCAAACCACAGGCAGAGTGTATGAGTCATTCGTTTACGCGCTTGAGGAGTTGACACGACCTTAGAGTATGTCGTCCGCGCGCGAGCTAAAGGATCATCTTATGCGTGTCGTAAATTTTGAATCACGTGGAGTCCCCGGAATTGCTGCGGATGAAGGCTCGGGATGGCATGGCCTTTCGCGGCCAGACACTGGATTTCCAGGTACTCTGCCCGACCTGATAGCACAAGGCGCAGACCTGTTGCACATCGGCAGAAGCCTCGGGCAATCGCCGGCAGTTGACCTGAAGGATGTCCGGCTGCTGCCGCCGGTGCCCGCCCCGCCGAAAATTTTGTGCGTCGGTCTCAACTACGATGATCACCTGGAGGAGAGCGGACTGAAGAAGCCGGAGTATCCGGAAATCTTTGCTCGCTTCGCGTCGAGTCTAATCGCTCATCAGAACCCGATTCGGCGGCCCCAGGAATCAGCCGAGCTCGACTATGAAGCCGAGCTCGCCGTGGTAATCGGCAAGCCGGGGCGCCGCATTCCCGAGGAGCAGGCTTTAGATCACGTGGCGGGCTACTCCCTGTTCAATGATGCGACCCTGCGTGACTTTCAGCTCCGCACGCCGCAATGGACGATGGGCAAGAATTTCGATGGCACCGGGTCGTTCGGCCCGTGGCTGGTGACGCCCGATGCCGTGCCGCCGGGTGCCCGTGGATTGCGCATCCAGGGCCGGTTGAACGGTCGCCCGATGCAGGATTCGCGCACCGATCGGCTGATCTTCAGCGTTCCGGTGCTGATTGCGACGATCAGTATCGCGATGAGCCTGGAGCGAGGTGATGTGATCATCACCGGCACGCCAGGTGGCGTCGGAGCGGCGCGTAAGCCACCCGTGTTCATGCAGCCCGGCGATATCTTCGAAGTGGAAATCGAGAAGATCGGTGTCCTGACCAACCCCGTGCAGAACGGCTGAGAAAACGAAATGGAGCCACTCCCTTGCCATATTCTGATTACAAACATTTCCAATTCAGGTTTGATTCTGGAGTCGCATTCGTCAGCATCAATCATCCGCCGATAAATCTTCTTGATGAAGTTCTGTCGCAGGAATTCGACAGACTAGGCAGGGAACTCGAGGTCGATGAGAGCGTCCGGGTTGTGGTCGTGCAGAGCGCCCTTCCTGATTTCTTTATTGCCCACTCCGGTTTGGGCCGGGTTGGAGCCGCTTCCAAAGTGGTGTCGCATACACCTGGTTTTCGTCTTACGCAGACGATCGGCGAGCGATTCAGGAACATGCCCAAGGCAACCATTGCCAAAGTCGAGGGACGGGCGCGGGGTGGAGGGAGTGAGATCGCGCTGGCCATGGACATGTGCTTTGCCGCCGCTGGCAAAGCGATCTTCGGCCAACCAGAGGTGGCGATCGGGCTGGTTCCGGGTGGGGGCTCAACGCAAAGATTGCCACGGCTCATGGGCCGGGGGCGCGCCTTGGAGGTGCTCCTGGGCTGCAATGATCTCTCGGCAGAACTGGCAGAGCGTTACGGCTACATCAATCGAGCGCTGCCAGCAGACGAGCTAACACCTTTTGTCGAGAAACTGGCTCACCGCATCGCCTCGTTTCCTGCGCATGCCATCGCTCACGTCAAGGCGGCCGTAGATACGGGAGCATTTGGTTCCATGGCAGAGGACCTGCTGGTGGAAGCCTATGAGTCAGATCTGAGTGTCGCTAGCGAGGTGACGCAAGCCCGCGTGAAGGAAGCATTGACGGTCGGCGCCGAAACCTATGAAGGCGAGCTGGAGATGGATTACCTATCGAGGCTCTCCCCGATAAAATGACCCCGCGACGGGTGATGGCTAACGCATAGTCACACTGCCGCCCGTTATTGGACGCTCCTGGGGCCCTACCCAGCTTTGTCCTTTCTTCTTTGCCACTGGACCCGATGGGCTAGCGAAGCAGGTTAAGCCTACCGGAGCTCTACCTTCTCGAATCCTTCAGTGTTTTTAGATCATCGACGACGTATGCCAGAGAAGCACGTATACCTTTGCCACAGCACACGGGCGCCAGGTCCGAAACTTCTTCATCCCTGCAGACGGGTAATTTGAGAGACCCTTCTCCGATCCACGCTTGCTCAATTTTCACGTCGCGTGGGACGTTCTCGACCAGCTCGTGAACTGCCGGCTGGTCCTGCTTATCCGCGGCAAGACGCGGAGTGTGCAAGAGATTAATCACTGGCCTTTGCGCCAACTGCGACGGATCTTTGACCGCTTCCTTCAGCGTAACCAGAGCCTCGGCAAGTCTTTGTCCGCTAGATGTGATCGTTCCGGCAAACTTCGATCCTGGTGCGAGGGCGGGACCTGCCTTCCCTGTCGCCGCGGAAGACCTGGTCGGATGTACCTGCGCCAGGCGCTTGGGATAACCCTGCGTCCAACCGCGGGCAATCGCCGCGTCGTTGTCTACGAAAATATAGGGACAATACGAGACCGGCTTGCCTTGGAATAACGCATCGACGAGTATGAAAAACTCGCGATACTGATAACGGGCCGGGTCAAGATATTCTTCGTCGTTCCCGCTGAATTGCCAATCGTAGAAACATGCATTGGCATGACCGTTGGCGGAGCGATCGGTGTCGAGCCCCTGTGGCAAAACGGCCGCCACGGCGGCAGGCTCAGCCCAAAACTCCACGTTAAGAAAATCCGAAGAGTAATACCAGGGCGGAGCTGGGTTGAGTGTCGATTTGCCTTTCGGAGTAAGCGGATAATTAAAACCTTTGAGCATTTATTTTCTCCTTTCTGTTCTTATCATCGGAAACCCAAGGTCAATTGCACACAGCCACGATTTGCCTTTACCCGCTGCGCTGAACGCCGCCCGGAGCGGGCGAGAGGATAACGGTCAGTGTCTTCGCGGCCTGAGCCGGGTGGACGACGATCCCGCCAATATCTCCGGAACCAGAGGGACCGGTCATCAGAACGCTGTATGGCCTCTGTTTGAAGTGCGGATGTTCGCAGGCATCATGGATATTCGCGACGATTTGCTTCGGGTCAAGCAATACAACGAGATCGTGCGCCAGGAATGCAATCGTGTTCACCTGCAATTCGATATCGGAGAGCAGTATGGAACCGGTCTCGGCCACACCCATCGGCGAGCGCAGAATGCAGACGTCGATTGTGCTCGCCTCCGACCATTGCTTGAAGCTTGCCGGTTTGATTGTCCCGGCATATTCGGGGATCGCCGAACAGATCACCTTGGCATCCGGAAACTTCGTGCGCACAAACAAATCCAGATCAGACACATCGTCATTCACTACGACTCCAGCCATGCGGGCGATCGACTCGCGAAAGCTGGCCACAAGGTCACCGGATTTATTCATCGGAAAATGAGGGATGGTGGGCATCGGCTGAGCAGTCGGCTGGTTGCCTCGAACTAAGTCCAGAATCAGGTTCCTCGAAAGTGCCTGAACGGAGGTCACAATTTACCTCCCTCGTTCGCGTCGGCGCGATTATTTCTATACCATTCGTGAAATGTCTCTCTAGCCGCCTCTGGCACGTCCCGGTGCTTCCCCCACGCATTCAGGCGGTTGTAAACGGCGAAGTGGGGAAGGACTTCCAGTGCGGCTGACAGCGTGGTCGTCGCGATCTGGTAGAGTGCCGGATGGCTGAGCACCTTGTCCGCGACCCGCATGGCCTCCTTTTTCACGACCTGAATCTGGTCGTGCTCCTCCATGACTTCGCGCCACACATAGATCTGTTCATGAATGTCGATCTTTACCGGACACACATTCGAACAGCTGCCATTCAGCGTCGAGGCGAAAGGAAGTTCGTTGTACTTATGAACTTCAAAGGTGGGCATCAGGATGATGCCAATCGGTCCCATATAAGTGGAGCCGTAGCTCAGCCCACCGCTTCTGCGGTACACGGGGCAGGTGTTCATGCATGCTGCGCAGCGAATACATTTCAGAGAGTGCCAGAACCTTTTCATTCCGAGCCGCGCTGATCTTCCGTTGTCGACCAGGATGACGTGCATGGCCGCGCCTTTGCGCGGTCCGCGGAACATCGAAGTGTACTGCGTGATCGTGTCGCCAGTGGCGCTTCGAGCGAGTAAGCGGATGAAGACCGCCAGGCTTTCCGTTGTAGGAATGATCTTTTCGATCCCGACCGAACATATGTGCAGTGGCGGCGTGTTCGCCGAGAGATCGGCATTGCCCTCGTTGGTCGCCACCACAATGGCTCCGGTTTCCGCGACGACGAAATTTGCGCCCGTCATGCCGGCGTGCGCCTTGAGGAAGTCTGGCCGGGTGTTCTCGCGCATCACCCCGGCGAGGTAAGCCGTATCTTCATTGTAGGGATCTGAGCCATACTTCTTCGAAAACAAGACGGCCACGTCCTTGTTCGCTTTGTGTATTGCTGGACCGACGATGTGGCCCGGAGGCTGATTGTCGAGCTGCTGGATGCGCTCGCCGAGGTCCGTCTCGGTGACGCGAATACCTCGCCTCTCGAGGAACGGACGCATTTCACATTCCTCCGTCAACATGGATTTGGACTTGACCAACAAGTCGATTCCTTGTTCGGCAAGGAGGTTATAAACAATTTGGTTGTGCTCGTGAGCATCCCTGGCCCAGTGCACAATCACGCCGTTGGCTGTGGCCTTAGTCTCAAATTCAATGAGGTATTGCGACAGGTTCGACAACGTGTGCTCTTTGATTTCAGAAGCTAATGTCCGGAGTTCCTCCCACTCAGGCACCTGTCGGGCTGCGGCATCGCGCCTCATTCTCATCGCCCAAAGCAGCTTATCGAGCCGTTGCTCGTGGACGGTGTCAGCCAGAAATTTCTCGGCATTCTTCGCCTGATCAACTGGTGCGCTCATAGAGACACCCCATTCAGTATTTCCGCGAGGTGATAGAACGGAATATCTTGCTTTTGCCTGCGAGCACACCCCTGCAGATGCATCAGGCAGGACATGTCCGGGGAGACAATGCAGTCGGGCGACGCCTTCTGCATGAAAGTCAGCTTGTCGTATCCCATCCTTGCGGAGACCGCCTCCTCGGTCGCCGCAAACGTACCACCGAAGCCGCAGCACTCGTCCACGCGTTCGAACTCGATGAACTCAATGCCAGGAACGCCGCTGAGCAGAGCTTTTGGTTTTGAAAAGACAGCGTCATGTACGCGTTCGGACATCGATGCCATGTTTAGCCCACGAATCGCAGAGCAACTCGTGTGCAGTGCGACTTTATGCTCGAATGTCGCCCAGGGGAATTCTCGGATCTTCAGAACGTCGTGGAGGAACTCAACCAGGTCGTAGGTGTTTCGGACAAGAGTTTTCTTTTCTGGTGAGTCCACTCCCGCAGTGAATTTGTTGCGGATATGGTGAGTGCAACTGCCGGACGGGGTGACCACGCAATCAAAGGAGCCGAAGACCCGGGCACAGTGCTCTTCGGTCGCTCGCGCCTCTTCATAGCAGCCGCTGTTGGCCATGGGCTGGCCACAGCACGTCTGTTCCTCCGGATATACAACATCGACACCTAATCTTTCGAGCAACTCAAGGGTGGCGACTCCGACGTGCGGATAGAACATATCAATGTAACAGGGAACCATTAGCGCGACTTGCATCGTCATTTCGCCTTGTAGGACTGAGATTGCTCGAGCAGGCCGGAAGCTTGCGAACGTTCCAGTATGCCGCCGCTTGTGTAAGCAAGCTCACTGCCATCGCGATGCGGCCTGGTGAGGAATTCCGCAAGACCTCAAACCACGTATTTACGCGGATAGGACCGCGCAAATCCATGCGAGCCGGAATGGACGGGAAAGAACTTCTGTCATCGCCGTGACAGAAACGGCGGAGTCAACAGAATGACACCCCCAACTCGTGTCAGTGTCAAGTGTCACGTGACAGGACAAGACATGAAGCGAAAGAGAGCCGATGGCCCTTTCGCGATAAGAACGAATTTGCTAATATGCCCGCGATTTGGGTTCGTTCGATCTCGTCGCCCTAAGTGGAACTACACTTGCTCCAGTTAAATCGGAGAGCTCCAGCCCTTCGAGATATCTGTCTTCTCAAGGAGCAACTTTAAATGTCCACCTCGCCTTTGTCCGCCGGATCCGAGGCAGCGGCACCGAAGCCGTTGCCGCCTAAGAGCGATGCAGATCACTCTGTCCCTCGCCAAGGCCCCAGTTGGCAGAACTACCTCACGACTATTTGCGTGGTGCTTCTCACGGTTGCTGTTTTAATCACTCTCACTCGTAACTGGAATGCTTGGGAAGGCGGCAGGGCCGAACAAGTGACCGACGATGCCTATGTTCGGGGCGATCTTACTCCGCTCAGCACCAAGGTGCCAGGCATAGTGCGCTCGGTGAATGTGACGGACTACCAACAGGTACACCAAGGCGATCCGCTCGTCGAATTGCAGGATGATGACTATCGGGCACAGGTGGATCAGGCAAAGGCTGCGATTGAAGCGGCGCGTGCCGCTATTGTGGAAAATCTTCGTCAGCGGGAGCTACAGGATGCGCGCATCGCTAAGGCGCTAGCGGGTATCGATCAGGCTAAAGCGCAAATCGCAGCCGCTGAGGCTGGCAAGGATGCCGTGCAGGCTGAATTGATTCGCGCTCGCTCAGAACGCAAGCGTCAGGAAGGACTCTATGAGACTCACTCGACAACTCAGCAGACACTTGAGACTGCTGTCGCGTCGGAAGGCAGTCTCTCGGCCCAGTTTGCCAGTCGTGAGGCTGATCTCAATCAAGCTCAAAGCATGCTGCGCAGTAGTGAAATCTCTGCTGAGGCCGAGCGCCGTAGCAAAGCCGTGCTCGAATCGCAGGAGGCGCAACTTCAGGCCGACCTCCATGCCAAGCAGGCGAGCCTCACTGCATCTGAAGTAAACCTTGGCTACACGAAAATTGCCGCGCCGGGCGACGGCACCGTTGGCGAACGCCAAGTTCGGCCCGGGCAGCTCGTCTCCCCCGGTACAGTTGTGATCTCTTTCGTCGCTCTCACCAAATGGGTGCAGGCGAATTATCGCGAAACCCAGTTGACCAACGTGAAAATTGGCGACCCTGCCGAACTTCGCATTGATGAATATCCTGGCCAAGTGTTTCGCGGCAAGGTAATAGAGATCGCGCCGGCCAGCGGATCACAATTCGCACTCTTGCCGCCCGATAACGCCACCGGCAACTTCACGAAAGTCGTGCAGCGTATTCCTGTGAAGATCGCACTGGACGATTCGACGCTCGCGACCAAGCTACGCCCCGGACTTTCTGTGGTGGCGACCGTCCGCACCAAACAATAACCGGCAACCTATGGCAGCTTCGACCATCCCGATTCGGCCGTCTGCATTGCAGATTGCGCGCGGCGCTGCCGCGGCTATCCCATCGGAAGTTTCGACACGCCCTCTGCTCGGCATTCTCGGAGTCATCACCGGCGCCGGACTCGTCACTCTCGCGGGTCGTCTGCTCGGCCTCGGCATGGCCGATCTGCGAGGCCACATTGGCATAAGCGTCGATGACGGCGCCTGGCTCGACAGCGCCTTCAATGCATCGCTCATGTTTATCGGCCCCTTTACCGTTTACATCGGAGGTCTGCTGGGTCCGCGGCGGGTGCTCTTATTTGCAGCAGGACTTTTCGCTCTAACTTCTCTTTTTCTCCCATCCATCCATAGCTACAGTCTTCTTGTTGCCCTGCTTATCATTGCGGGGCTGACCTCAGGCACTTTCTATCCGCTCACGCTGACGTTTGCTCTTCGCAACATCCCTTTGCGCTACCTTCCTTTCACCATCGCTTTTTACGCGACCTTTGTGGACGGAGCTGTAAACATCGCGCCTTCGCTCTATGGCTGGTATCGAGACTATCTGTCTTGGCATTGGATGTTCTGGAACTCTGCTCTAATCGCGCCGTTAATGATGATCTGCATCTACTACGGCATTCCGCCATCACCGCCGCGCAAAAAAGGCTCGACGGTACCAAGCTTCGCTGGGTTTCTCTATCTGAGTTTAGGATTAGCTTTGATTTTCGCTGCCCTTCAACAAGGCCAGCGACTCGACTGGTGGCGCTCCGGTGTGTTCAACGCGTGGTTCTGGTCCGGGTCCTTGTTCCTGCTGTACTCGCTTGTTCGCAGGCTACGAGGTCCCAATCCGCTGGTGGCGTTACCTTATTTGCTGATGTGGAACACCGTGTTGCTTGGATGTCTCCTCTTCTGGTTCCGCTTCACGCTGTGTACAACCATCATTCTCATTCCACAGTCGCTGGCCATTCGTGGTTTCGAAGCCGACCAGATCGGCCCCGCGATTATCTGGAGCGCCATTCCGCTTATTCCGATTACCTTCATCGCAGCATACTTGCTCTTGCGCAAGTTCGATCCACGATTGCTGTTTGCCGTAGGCCTCGCTTGTACAGCGTTCGCTGCCTGGATGTGCGCGCAATACACGTCCGCATGGGCGGCGGAGAACTTCTACCGCACGGAATTGCTGGTCGGCGTCGGACAAGCTTTTGCCTTTATCGGTTTGGTCGGCTGCATTGTGCTCCAGGCAATCTTCACCGGCGGCCTGGCAAAAGCAGAATTTGCCCTGAGTTTTTCGGCCTTCTTCCACGTCGTCCGTCTGTTCGGCGGAACCGCAGGCGCCATCTACATGGGGCACTTCATCACCGAGCGAGAGAAACTTCACTCGAATCTTTTGGGACTCCACGTCAGCGGGAGCAACTGGATCACTGATCAGAACATTCACGCCATGACGGCGAGCCTTTACGCCAAATCCTCTGGCGTTGCCGCCGCTGGTGCGCGTGCCGTCGATCTGATTGGGGCCCGGCTGCGGCTCCAGGCTTATAGCTTGAGCCTGATCGACGGATTTCTACTCCTCGCCTGGAGTTGCTTTTGCGCCTTGATCCTGGTTGCGCTGCTACGTCCTTCGCCTTTGAACTACGGCGATCTCAGCGCCATGCAGCAGGTGCCCGGCGCCAGAAAGGGGTCGAATCAATGATCTTGAAATCAATGATCTTGAAATCAATGAAAAGAAATGCAGCGATCTTCCTGCTAGCAGTTATAGCCTTTTCTGCCAGCATTGCGGCGGGCCAGGAAACAAGCAATGCCGCGCCAGCTCTGCGCCGCATCACGCTGCAGGAAGCCATGCAGTTGGCGCTCAAGCACAACCACGATATTCGCATCGCCGGCTATACGGTCGAGGAAAAAGAGTACGCGAAGCAGGTCGCGAAGAGTGCGTATTTTCCAACGATACGGAATGACAGCAACTTCATGCACCTGACCGATACAGAGTTGATTGAGATCAAGACCGGTAGCCTCGGTGTCGCCGGCGGAACTTCGATTCCGCCCGTGAATGCGATCATCAACCAGGGCGGAGAAAACCTCATCACCAGCGGAACTCAGCTCACTCAGCCATTGACTTCACTGCTTAAGATCAGACGAGAAAACGATCTGGCCCAGGCCGAGTTAAAAGCATCGCGTGAGAAAGCGCAGCTTACTGGAAACGACGTTGCGCTCGCAGTGCATCAGGTTTACTACCAGATACTGATTGCTCAGGCGCACCGTAGCGCGACCGAGGCCCGAATAAAAGCTTCAGAAGCCCTTCAAAGCGAGCGCGTCGAGCAGGTAAAACTCGGCAGCGCGCTGGAAGAGGACCTGATCGACAGTCGTGCCCAGCAACTGCAAGCCAAACAGGAGTTGCTGACGACCGACTTCCAGTTGACAGATTTGAAACTGAAGCTCAACGACTTGATTGGCCTGCCACTCTCCACCCCTCTGGATCTTGATTCAGCTGTTCCCGAATTTCAGGAGACTTGCCCGCTCAAAGATTGCGTGACTGTGGCCATTGAGTCCCACCCGGAGATCCTTGCCGCTCAAGCCCAGGTGGAAGAAGCGGAGGCCGCAGTTCGTTTGGCCAAGACGGATATCTGGGTTCCGGATGTCGAAGCCTTTGCCCGCTACAGCTACCAGGAAAATGTTCCGTTTCTGGCGCGCAACTTCGGAACGTTCGGGGTTCACTTCGGCTACGACCTGTTCGACAGTGGCAAGAAACATGGCTTGCTGCGTGAACGCCAGGCGCAGTTGTCTCAAGCGAAAGAAAACCTTGCAAAGTTGACAGACGAAGTCGATCTCTCCGTGGAAACCGCGTATAACAAACTGGAGAAGACGCGCCAGATGGTGAAGGTTTCCGAGGAAGTGCTAGCTCTGCGTACCGAGTCGACCCGTGTGCGTCAGCAGGAACAAATACGGGGAGCGGCGCTGAACTCGCAGGCGGATGCCGCATCGGCTCAGGAATACGATGCCAAAGCGCTCCTACTGCAATCGCAGATGGACTACTTGCAGGCCCATGACGAACTTTTAGACGCAATGGGCAGTGCGCCTAACTGATTCTTAATAACCTTGTCGATCCACGAAACTAGGGCACCTCGGTCGGCAAGGTGAAATGAAAGATTGCACCTCGTCCGTCATTGACGTTTGCCCACAAACGGCCACCATGCGACTCCACAATGGTGCGACTGATGGCAAGCCCCATCCCACTGCCTTGCGGCTTGGTGGTGAAGAACGCAGAAAAGATTTGGTCAACACTTCCAAAGGGCAATCCTGGCCCGGTGTCGCTGACCGAAAGCAATACTTGACCATCCTGCAGTTGCGATTTCACCGTAAGCTCTCCGCCGGATTCATTCATCGCTTCGATGGCATTGAGCATGAGGTTCATGAAGACCTGCTGCAGTTGCACGCGGTCCGCCATGATTTTAGGGAGTCCGCCGGCAAGCTCCGTCCGCATCTCGATCGAGAATCGCGTCGCCTCACCCCGCAGCAATGTGAATATCTCGTGCACGATTTCGTTTACGTCGATCAGCTCGCCCTGTGGCGGAGCCTTTCTGTACAGCGACCGGATATGATCGATGATCTCAGCCGCACGATTCCCGTATTTGTCGATTTTTGCTGCTGCTGCGCGGGCCCGCTCAAGGTTGGGAGGTTCGTGCGCCAGCCATTCGATGCAGCTGTTGGCACTGGTCATCGCGGCTGCGATGGGCTGCTTGATCTCGTGGGCCAGGGATGCCGCCATCTCACCTAACACGCTCACACGATTGGTGTGTGCCAGATCGGCTTCAAGTTGTCGCAGCTTTTCGCGCTCGTGCTCGGCGGATTTGAGCTCCGTAATGTCGGTCGAGCTGCCCACGAACTGCTCCAAGTCGCCGGCGTCGGAAACGACGGGATGGGCAACCGTGTGGATCCACTTCACCTTCCCGTTCGGCAAAACGGTGCGGAACTGATGATCGTAACCGGCTTTTTCAACGATTGCCCGTTCGATAATGCCGCTTAGCTCAAGGCGATCCTCTGGGTGGATGCGTTTGAAATATTCTTCCCATCTCGGTGCTCCCTCGTCTGGATCGAAGCCGTAAATCCGGTACCACTCTTCGGAGAGGTGCACTGCCTTCCGATCCGCCGAGCGCCATGCCCAGCTGCCCGTATGGGTCAGCTTTTGCGCCTCGGTCAAGTGCGCTTGCCGCCGCTCCAGTTCCTGGGTCAGCAGTTCTTCGTCGGTCACATCGATCGCGGTGCCGAAAAATCCCTTGAGCACTTCTCCTTCAACAACTGGAATTCCAACGCAGCGAACGTATCGTTGCTCGCCATCGGGCCGAACAATCCGTTTTCTTACGTCGCAGCCCATGCGTTCCGCATTCATTCTCTTTATGGTGTTTGCCATGGACTCCCGGTCTTGAGGGTGCAGAGCGGCCAGATACTCTTCGAGCGTCGGCGCGCCCTTCTGCGGGTCCAGCCCGTAAATTCGAAACAGCTCTTCAGACCAGTAATAAAAAAAACCTGCCGGATTGTATGCCCAACTTCCCAGGTGTGCCAGGCGCTGTCCCTCGCTGAGATACCGCTCGCTCTGGCGCAGCTCCTCCATCAGCCGCTCTTGCTCAGTAACATCCATCGCTGTCCCAAGGAACCCGCGGAAAGTTCCTCCTTGCATGACCGGAACACCCGCGCAGCGCACGCTTCGAATCTCTCCGTCAGGCCGCACAATTCGTTTTGTGAAATCGAATGCAAGTTGGTCCTCCATCATCTGCGCAATGCCTTGCTTCATGAACGCGTGGTCTTCCGGATGTACAAGAGCCAAATATTCTTCTACTGTGGGCGGCTTGCCAATCGGTTCAAGACCGTGGATGCGAAACAGCTCAGACGACCAGTAAGTGAATCCGGTAGCCTCGAAGGCCCAACTGCCCATATGGGCAACCCGCTGCCCCTCAGTGAGATAAAACTGGCTTTGTCGAAGTGCTTCCTCGGCACGCTTGCGCTCCGATACATCGATCACGGTGCCCACGAACTCGCTGAGATTGCCGGATCCGTCGAGCACCGCGTGACCTATGGCGTGAATGTCCCTGATCCCTTTTTCCGGATGAACGACCCGGTAATCCAATTCAAAATCGGCTTTGTCGCGGATGGCTTTCTCGAACCGTTCCCGGACCGCCGCTTGATCGTCTGGGTGAATTCGATGAAAGAATTCCTCGAATCGCGGTAGCGCTCCGGCCGGATCGAACCCCAACACGCGATAGCACATCTCCGACCAGTACCTGATATCGCCAGTCGCCGGGTTCCATGCCCAGCTGCCAGTTTGACTGAGTCTCTGCGCTTCCGCCAGATATGCTTCGCTTTCACTAAGCCTCTGTTCCGCGCGTTTGCGATCTTCGATGTCGGTGACGACCCCATACCACTTGACGATAGTTCCATCCTCATCTCGGAGAGGCACTCCCCGGTCCAAATGCCAGACGTATTGACCATCCGAGCGACGGAAACGCGCCTCGTCCTCATAAGGCGTGCCGGTAGCAAGCGCTTCCATCCATTTACCTGCATGTCGTTCAAGATCATCAGGGTGAATTGCCGCTTTCCACCCTGATCCGGTCGTTTGTTCCGCCGATATCCCCGAGTACTCAACAATGCGCTTGTTGACGTATGTATTGGAGCCGTCGGGTAGAGCGCTCCACACGGTCGCGGGAATCGTATCGATCACGTCGCGAAGCTCTTTTTCACTCTTGCGAAGGGCATCGCGCTGACGCTCCAAATGGCCGAGTCGAAGGCGATAAACTCCAGCAAGAACTGCCAAGAAGAGAAACACGGCTAGAGAGCGAAACCATGTAGTCTGGTAGAAGGCAGGAGCAATCGCGAAGTCCAGTGTCGCGCCCTGCTCGTTCCACGCCACGCCATTATTGGACGCGATTACACGAAACTGATACATCCCCGGACCCAGGTCCGTATAAAAAGCTTCGCGACGAGTGCCCGCGTCCTGCCAATCGTGATCATGCCCGTCAAGTCTGTAGCGAAACCTCACCTTTTGGGGAATAAGAAAACTCGGCGATGTGTAGCCGATTTGGAGATCACGAGTCAGACGTGGAAGTTGAAGACCTTCTTGCGGTTTATATTGCTTCCGATCCGCAATAACGGACTCGACGTAGACCGGCGAAACAGTCCCGTCACCAGAAAGATGTGACGGGTCGATCATCTGCAGAACCACGTTGTTCACAAACCACAGGCGCCCGTCAGGAGATCTCGCGGCCGGATCGAAAGACACCCTACCGGGTCGAGCTCCGTCCAGCGTGTCGAACAGTCGAGTCTGAACGATAGTATCTGGATGAGTCCACCATCGTTGGACGTCCGAGGCTGCAATCTCTATAAACCCACAGGGCGTGTTCAGCCATAGGTTTCTGTTGCCGTCGAACACGAAGCCAGTGACCCCGTCGCAAGGAAGTCCGTTTTCCTTTCCCAGGTGCTGAAATTTCCCGGCACGGAGCATCGCCAGTCCGTCATCGGACGCGGTGATCACCGACCCATCGGGATCAACAGCAATCTGATAGGGCCACGAGCCGGGCTTCAACTTCAAGGGAAATGTACGCGCAATGCCCTCCCGGAAAAACGTCAAGTCACCCGTGAGCGCGGCCAGCCAAATTCCACCCTTCGGGTCTGCCGCAATGGCCTTAGCCTTCGGAACTTGAGGCTGGGAGAACTGCTCGCGCACCTTGAAATCGCGGATGCGGATGAGTCTTCGTTCTTGAGCGCCTTTGCATTCTGCCCAAATATTGCCGTCGACATCCTCCGTGAGGCCGAGCACCAAACCCAGCGGGCGATGATCGGGTTCCGGAATACGCCGGAAGTGGCCATCTTTGTAGATGAAGAGTCCGTCGTCAATGCCAACCCAAAAGTTGCCCTGATGGTCTTCGAGCAGTGAGCTCACCTGCTGTCCGGGCACGCGAACCGATGAAACGGCGCCGTTTCGAACAAAATTGAGAGCGCCGAGATTTGCGACCCAGACCGTTCCGTCTTTAGTCACCATGACCGACGCAGCCCCGGTTGGTCCAGATCCCGTGGAGGTCGAATAGGTAGTCACCGTAAGATCGCGAAAATTGTCAATTCCATCGGACGTGGCCGCCCAGACAACCCCGTCGTCGCTTTCGAACAGATCAAAAACCGTGTCGCTGGATAAGCCGTCGGCTCGTCCAAAATGGTCGACAGTTTGGCCGTGAATGCGGTAGATCCCACTCCCAAACGTCGCAATCCAGACGTTCTTGTCGGAATCTTCCATAATCCCGTGGATAAAGAGCTTACTTCCGTCGAAGTTCGGCAGAACAACCGGTGCCAGAACCCCATCGCGGAATCTCTCAAGCCCGAGTCCCGGTCCGGCCGCCATAATTCCGACCCATAAGGAACCGTCGGGGTCCTCAAGAAGGTTGTGGATGCCGACTTGCCCCGCGTTCGATTGAAGGTGCTGAGGGCTGTAGATCTCAGGGGCTACACCCATTTTCCAATGCAGCAATGACGTGTCGCCTCCGATCCAAAATCCTCCTTTCCCATCGGGGGTGAATGAAAACGGGAGGTGAATGGTTATACCGTCTGCTTTCCCGAAGCAGCGGATTTTCGTATCCGTTGCGTGACACAGAACTCGGTCCGGATTCTGGCTGGAAAGAGTCCACACAGATCCGTCAGGATCTTTGCGGATGTCCATTACCGGAACATCGTAATGAGTAATCACGACATTGTCCCGAACGTGAGAGAGCTCGTTTCGAGTCGCAATCCAAAATTCTCCCGCTCGCACACTGACCGGGTGGAGAACTGGTGCGGGAGCGATCGGAGCCGACCAGGGAGTAAAACGGACGCCGTCAAAACGCAACGCGCCACTGTTGCCGCCCACCCAGAGATATCCGTCTTTAGTCTGTGAAATCCAATAGGGAGTGTTCGGCAAAAATCCGTCTTGTATACGCCACGCAGTATGTGCGTATTGGGTAAGACGTTTGTCCGGATCCAATGCTTGCGCCGTGCTTAACGTGAGCCACACCGATAACAGGAGAATCAGAAACGATCGCGACACGTGAGATTCCCGGGCTTTTGATGTGCGCCTGGCGCGGGGCAACGTGGAATCGACATGTGCAACCATGGCGCGGAATTTTACCAAACTTGCCCTTGGACGGATGTCAGGTCGTATTGGCCGACCGCATCCCGCTTCATGACTGCATTGGTTTGACCTGAGACCAGTACAGTCCGGCCTCAAATCTGCGTATCCTCTTGCGCTCCTCCGGGAACGCTGGTTCTCTCATGAACGATCGGCCGCGAGATACCCAGTCTTTTCATTTTGGCCAGGAGCGTGGTCCGTTTCAGTCCCAGTTTGGCGGCTGCGCCCCGGGGTCCGCCCACGATCCAACCGGTCTGCTCAAGCGTCTCCGCGACCAGAGCGCGATCCGAGTCTTCCCAGTTCATCGGCGATAGCGAAGACTGTACGTTGGAACTGAGAATAATAGGGCTGGTTTGCTTCTTGTGCAGAGGGTTCGGGAGCACACCGTCACGTGAAAGAATAACCGCACGTTCAACCAGATTCTGCAATTCCCGTATATTGCCCGGCCAGGAATGCAACTGGAAGGCAACCATGGTTTCTGAAGGAATGCTCTCGATTTGTTTTCCGATGCGGCGGCTGAAGATCTTCACGAAGTGAGTTACCAGCTCGGGAACGTCTTCCCGGCGCTCGCGCAACGAGGGCAACCGAATGGGGAAGACGTTCAGACGATAATAGAGATCACTGCGGAATTGAGCGCGCTCCACCATCTTGCCCAGATTCCGATTGGTGGCAGCAACCAGCCGAACATCCACCTTGTGAGTTCTGCCGCTTCCCAGTCGCTCGAATTCCTGTTCTTGCAGCACACGCAGCAACTTGGGCTGCAGAGCAGGGGGAATATCGCCTACTTCGTCCAACAGTAGCGTGCCCTTGTCGGCGATTTCAAAGCGCCCGACCTTCTGAGCGATCGCTCCGGTGAAGGCGCCCTTCTCGTGACCGAACAACTCGCTTTCCAGAAGATCGAGCGGGATCGCGGCGCAATTCAGCTTGATAAACGGGCGCCCGCAACGCTGGCTTGCATTGTGAATGGCATGGGCGATGAGTTCCTTTCCGGTGCCGGTTTCGCCCTCGATGAGGACCGTCGAGTTTGTGGGAGCAACCTGCTCGACCTGGGTGAGGACCGATTCGAGGGCAGCGCTACTACCGATGATCCGCTCGAACGTTCGCTCGACCTGATCCATCCCAGGGCCCGTGATTGCTTCAAGATTTCCCACAGAAACCTCTACATTCTTCGGTGCGCGACTGCGATAACCCGAGCTTCATATTTTCAGAGCGGTATGAACTCTTTTGAGTAGCAACTGGTGATCGAACGGCTTTGCCAGGAACTCTACGGCACCGCTTCTCATGGCTTGAATCCGCATCCTGGCATCTCCATGAGCCGTAATAAAGATGATGGGAATGTTGCATTCCTCTTCTTTCAACTTGGTCTGCAACTCCAGACCCGACATCTTCGGCATGCGGACGTCAACGATCAGGCACGCGGCCTTACAATGCAAATCGGATTTGAGGAACTCTTCCGCCGATCCGAAGCACCGTGCCGCAAGCCCCGCCGCCTCCAAAAAATCGCGCAGAGAATCTTGCATGGCCTCATCGTCATCGATGATCGCGATCAACCCGGATAGTTGGTCCGACAGCATGACCAGAGAGTAGCGTCATCACAGATTTTGGCGCAATCCAACTTTGGTCGGGCAAAACTAGACTTTAGTCGGTTAGATTTCTACTTTCGAAGAATTGGCGATTCTATGCCGCGAGAAGGACTCAACCGGCTAAGAAGATTTGAGTTTGTCCGCCATCCTGACCAGCTCAGGCAAGGATTTGGCCTGCATCTTTTTCATGACCTGGCTGCGATACATCTTGACCGTCGCTTCGCTGGCGCCGAGTTCCGCTGCAACCTGCTTGTTGAGCATCCCGGAGACGACCAACTTCATTACCTCGCGTTCGCGAACGCTGAGTCTCTCAGAACGATGGCGCAGTTCATTTAACTCTCGCTCTTTAAGCCGCCGGGTACGATCTCGCGTAAGCGATCGCTGGACCGCATCGAGCAGATCCTGATGCCTGAATGGCTTGGTAAGAAACTCAACCGCGCCAGACTTCATGGCCTTGACCGACATCGGTACGTCGGCGTGCGCCGTGAGAAAGATGATGGGGATATTTGTTCTTCCTCTTTTCAGCTCGTGCTGAAGATCCAGACCGCTGATACCAGGAAGCCTCACATCCAGAATCAGGCAACTGGGGTCCTCACCGCGCCCTACCGCCAGAAAATCTTGCGCTGTTCCAAAAGACTGAGAGCGCAGGCCGACCGACTCCAGCAGCTCCTGAAGAGACTCGCGAACATCAGCATCATCATCGACGATGAATACGGTCGATACGTCTTGCGCACTCATTTCCCCGTGCCCCTATCAAAAGTACGGTGAAAAAAACTATGTCTTACCCTTCTGTTTGCTGTGCCGACTCAGTTGACTAGTTCGCCCCGATCATATCCGAACTGTGTGAAGTTTTCATGATCTCAAACGGTTGGGCAGCAAGGTCGCAGCAAAGAATGGCTCCTCAGGTAGGACTCGAACCGCACCCGGAGATACCGACCGCCGAAACAATCGTACTCAAAATTGTCAAGAATACAAGGAAAACCAGCACTGACGCGGGTTTTGAAGGTGTCTTTGATCTCTCGTTAAAAGCGGGGAAAACTTGGCAAGTCGGAGGTCGGCAGTACAAAAGCAGTACATTTTTTGAGCATGAAAATCGCTTGCCGTCCTCGCAGCCAATCCGCGTCCGCGCCAGACGTTCGTTCGACGGGACGACGAACGAAGCATCCAAAGCGGATGGTTCGATGAGATATGCGAGGCATCGCATATGCACGTCGGTGGTAGAGAGAGCTATCAGTAGTACTGACTGAAAAACTCATGGGTCTCGATGTGATGCGCTTTGCGTTGAAGGACAAACCGTGGATGGGCACAGTCTCTGCAAGGCGGGAAGCGCTTCCCCTTCACGCAGGTGACCTCGTGCTCCTGCGTGTGCCTTGGATCGTGAGTCACTCTGTAAATGCCAGAAACCGGAACTGTATCGCCCGGTTTGAATACAGCGCCAATCTCCGACATGATC